>NZ_NUQC01000026.1:0-120838 GCF_002585125.1 Bacillus sp. AFS029533
GTTTTTTAGTCTACATGCAACTTTTCAAAATTAACTCCAATTTATTTCAACTAACTGACAAAACACAATCTCAATAAAAGATTGTGTTTTGTTTTTTCCTTTTTTCTCTCTTCTTAAAGCGAAACCTTTATTTTATCTGTTAAATTAAATGTTTCACCATTAATTTCTAATGATACTGGTGGACCATATTCCTTTGTGACTGTTATTGATTTTTTCGATATTGTTATTTCAAGTCTTGCTCCTTGCCATGTGAAAGGAAAAATCATTTCATTCCAATTTGAAGGTAATTTTGGCTCAATTTTTAAACCATTTATGTCCATGGTGATATTTGCAAAGCCAAAGATTGCTACTAGCCAATTTGCTCCCATAGGCGCAGCATGAATTCCATCATCTGATGAATTTGGATTTGGTCCTAAATCAATTAAACATCCTTCTTGAAATAATTGGTAAGACTCTTCTCCGTAGTCACATCTTGCAGCAACAATTGCATGAATTGCTTTACTTATTGGCGAATCATGAACAGTACGCTCTTCGTAGTACTCTAAATTCTTTTTAGCGATTTCCGTTGAGAACAAATCTGGGAAAAGATAGAGCAACATGACAACGTCAGCTTGTTTTAACACTTGTAGTTCATATAGATCTTGTAGGGAATAATCTAATAGAATATCCCGACTTGCAATGGATTGTCTGTATTCCGTTAAGTCAATCTCGGGTTTACTTAAAAATGTATCATCTTGTGGGATGACATTTTCATCATTTTGGCTTGGTAAATATAATCGTTTTAAAAAATCAGTACATTTTTGCTGTAATTCTGCATCAGGATCATTGTATTTCCCCATATAATTTAACGCATTCTGCACATTATAAAAAGCCATGTAATTCGTATAAGCATTATTATCAACTTGATCTGTATATTCGTCTGGACCGATGACATTTTTAATAATTAAATCGCCATTTGTATCAGTTGTCCTACTCACCCAAAAGCGAGCAGTTTCTTTGAGTAGTTCAAGTCCATCATTGGCCATAAAGCTTTCATCTAGCGTATTTTCATAATATTGTACGACAGCAAACGCAATGTCAGCTACAATATGTTCACTTGATTTTGCTAAATTTGAGCTTTGAACGATCTCGGGTTTTGTATTATCCACTGAACCTTTTTGTGTTTCTTCTTTTCCGGAAAAAGCACTTGCCCAAGGAAATAATGTACCCTCATAACCTGATTGGTAAGCATTCACTTTTGCTTCTTTAATATGATGATAGCGATATCTTAGTAATCTTTTAGCAATCTCTGGTTCAGTAAATAAGTGAAACGGCGCAATAAACATCTCTGTATCCCAAAATATTAAACCATTATTGCCCTCACCAGTTAATCCCCTTGCGCCTATACTCAATCGATCATCATGACAAGGGGTCATTGCTTCAATGTGGTACAAAGAAAAATCTAGTGCTAATTGATCTGCTTGATCCTTTGAAGTAATGACCACTCTTTTTTGCTTCCAAAAATCCTGCCATTTGATAGTCGTACTATTTCTTAAATTATCATAACCCTCTGGTAAATATTTCTGTACAGTATTAACACTAGCAGCAGAAGGTTCTTCCCGTAACATATCATTAGAGGTATAAACTGAGCTAATCTTTGAAAACTCAACAGTTCGGTCAACTACGAGATCTTGTGTAATCGAGGCTAGAAGTTGATTATTCAACGTAAAATATGAAACTTCACTCTCATCAGGAGTTACACAGCATGTTGCGATAGCAATTTTATGTTTAGTCTCTGTAGTTTGATAAACACCATGCATAATTCTATTATCCATGATTCTTACTAATTCTTCTGTAAGTTCATTCTTTTGTTGACTGACACACTCCGCATTAATACCTGTTTTTATTTTAATCTTGGCATTACAATCTAAAGCTGTGACAGTAATTTTTGAAGCAAGTAAATGTAAATCATCCTTTGAAACAAAACGCTGAAACAAAAAGTGGAATCGATTTCCATCATTATTCTTCCAAATTACCTCTCTTATTAATTCGCCGGTCATCATATTTAATTTTCGATCATAAAATGTAAATTGACCAGTTGCATTCGAAAAAATATCACCATTTATTTCAATTTCCATTCCAATTAGATCTGGAAGATTCACAATCTTTGTCGTTTGACTTGGAGATAACTGATTATAGATTCCTGCTATATACATCCCCCTAGTTTGTCCTTCATAGTCTTCTTCATGACAAGATCTTAAACCTAAGTAACCATTACCTAATGCCATTAAACTTGCATATTTATTAATTAATTGCTCGTCAAATTCTTTTTCAGAAATCATATTTACTTCATTCATATCGTTAAAATCTCACCTTTATAAAAATTCATATAGTAAAAGTTTGCAATAAATCTTCTTATTTTAAACTTGATATTATAAAAAAATAGTGGTTGATTTGTTAAAAATAAGATTACTGACAATAAAAAAAATCGTGTCACTGTTTCCAACACGATTTTTCATACAGTTCTTTATTATTTTTTTGCGAGGGTTAATTGCCAAGATACACCATATTTATCATTCACCCATACAAACTTTTCACTGAATGGATATGATTGCAAAGGCATTAATACTTCACCGTCTTGACTTAATTGTTTGTATGCATTTTCAATTTCTTCATTTGTTTCACAAGTCACATATAATGAAACAGCTGGTGTAAACGTAAATTTATGTTTAACGGTACTATCAATGCACATAAATTGTTGGCCGTTTAATGTGAAAGTAGCATGTATTACTTTCCCTTCAAACTCACCCATATCTGCTCCATAACGCTTAATATTCACAACCTCTGAATCGTTAAAAAGTGACATATAAAAATTCATTGCTTCTTCTGCTTGTCCTTCAAACATTAAAAACGTTGTAATTTTTTGCATTAAAGTCAGCTCCCTTTTCATTTATATTAAAAATTCATTGCTTAAACAATCTTGGTTTATAGTGATTTCATTTCTTCGTTTAATTTGTTAAAAATACTGTGAAGATCCTCTTTAGAGATTGTTGAATATAAATCTCCAATACTAATCTCGCAATAACAAACTTCCTCATTAACTGGTCTTAAGTTACCAGTAATACCAATTTTTGTTTCTTCATGAATAGATTGTAGTATGATTTTAACCTGTTCAATCGGAGCATTAAAATGGACATGAAACATATTAGAAACAGGAATAGTTGGTACAGTGTTGATTGCTTGGCAACTATTAAAGAATTTGGCTAACTCTACTGCATCTTCATAGTATTGCCCCATCTTATTTGCTCTTTGATCAAAATAATAATTTGCACTTATTATGTAAGGATAAAGACTAATTAAATCTCCTCCATGTCTTCTTTTCCAAACTTTCGATTCGCCGATAAAATCTCGGTCACCAGCAAGAATTGCTCCCGCTACTCCCCCGATGCCTTTATAAAATGACATATAAACACTATCAAATAAGCTACATAATTCAGAAGCTGTCTTCTTATAGTATGGGAGAATTTCCATTAATCTAGCACCATCTAAATGCAATTTAATTCCCTTTTCACGGCAGTATGAAGAAATTGATTCTAGTGTTTCATATGATGGTAGTTGTCCACCAATTTCTCGTTGTGGTAATTCTAGTAATAAACAAGAGATTTCCTCATCCATTGCTAAAACATCCTCTAACTCAATAACACGACTTTTATCTGCTAGTAAAATAGGCTGTATATTATGTAGTTTTTTCAAACCATCTTCTTCATGAATTTCTAAATGTGATAAAGGATGATAAGCAACTTTATTAATTCCTTTTTGATCACACCAAATTCTTAATGCGATTTGCTGAGCCATTGTTCCGCTAGGAAAAAACACTGATGATTCTTTACCTAAAAACTCTGCCATTTTTTCTTGAAAATCTTCAATAAAATTCCCTGCTCCATAAAGATCGCTTTCTTCACTACCATTGAAGTCATTTAGAGCATCCCTTAGTACTTGAATATTTCTAAATCCATTACCCACTAATTGTTTGTTTGTATTTTTAAACGATTCTATAAAAGGATTAATGTTTTTCAAATTGAAATCTTCCTTCCGACTATTAAATTTACTCTTAACCCACTTAAAAAAATTCTATATAAAGACCAATAAATCCTTGAATCTTATAAAATTAGTAATTTAAACGATAGACTAAAAATCTTTCATTTTGATTTTTCATATAAGCATCTGCTAATAGAATCTCTTGTTTTAATTCAAAAGCAGTCTGGTTTTCTAAAAAATAAATATAATCATCCGAACTATAATACAAAATGATTTCAACATTTCTTTTTATTTGCTCAACTGAAATTAAAATATTATTTACGATATTCATAAAAATTTGGATTGAAAATGGATTAAAAAAATAGAAACAATTATCTAATGGATTAATTTGATAATCTTCAGCCAAGCAGCAATAAAACAGAATCTTGTCTTCATTCACCTTTGATTTCTTTATGTAATTCTTTTTATTCTCAACAGCCTGGTTATAATATTTTTCATTCATTTCAATTCCAACAACAGTAGCATTAAATAAGCTATTTATATAGAAATTTAATCTTCCTTTACCGCATCCAAAATCAACTATTCGGTCATTGCTTGAGGGCATGTATTGTTTAAATAGTTGTTGTAAAGCGCTATAAGGTGTTGGCTCATAACGATGATAATGAAAAGATTCATTAAATCCTTTTTGCTCTCCCTCTGTTTTTATATTCAGTAGGTTATCATAATACTTATCGTCCATTTTTCCACGACCATTCGAACTAATATTTTGTAAGTACCTTTATCATACTGTTTCTAAATAGTTCAGTCTAACCATACAAAAAGAAGCGTGTTTTAAACACGCTTTAACTTAAACTTCTTACCCGCTCCAATATATTGTAATAATGATAGATCGTCTTCAATAATCATTCCTATTACATTTACTTTCTCATCGCTTGGTAGATTATTAAGCATAATTTGTAGCTCTCCTCCATATCTGCCATATAATTCATTATCGATAGTAATAGAACCCCTGTTTCTTATGATCGTATTTGCTGGTTTTAGACTTTTCTCGCCAAAGCTACCGTATAATCTAGATTCCATTGATCGAATACAATCGCGTGCAGGGTCTTCGCGATTGGTGTGGACTTGCTCCACTATGGAAAGGGTTTCTTCCTCTTGTGTATACGGTCTATATCTTAATTCAATAAAATCTTTTGTTTTTGAAAGAGCTTCCATCGTATCTATTTTTATGCTAATATCACCAACTAAAACTTTATCAATGTAACAGTTTTGAGTTAGGTCTAAGTAAGCTAGCAGAGGATAAATTTCACGATGTTTTTCTAATGTTGGGAGTCCTTTAAATAGTGGTCCTCTCATTTCATCATTTCCTGGAATAAATGCCATTGTTGAAATACCAGAGTTTTTTAACCATTTGTTTTTTTCGATTAAATAAGTTGTTGCTAATCCGGTTTCTGGGCGGGGATAAAAATTATGCCAAGCCTCTACATTTTTAGTTTGTAATCCGTATTTCAGCAATTCATCTAAAAATGCAGGCGTAAGTGTACTAGCATTAAGAGCAATCTTCATTCTTTTAGAAAGATCTGCTATTTGTTTTTCATTTAATCCGTAATCTACTCGTAGTCCAGTAACACCCCATTTTTGTAATTCGCTGACGTTTGAGTAATCTAACCCTAAATGTGTAAGTGACTTTGCTGAAATATCTGCCATAAGCTCCATTCCATTTTCTATCGCATCTTTACCAAGTAATTGAAGAAGTGTTTTATAAGTTGAAGGGTCATCCTCTGGTATGTGTAATGACGTAAATATTGAATGAAATCCATTTTTTTTAGCTATTTCGATATATTTTTTATTCTTCTCAATATTTTTTTCAGATAAATAGATTGATATACCTAGCATAGTCTATCCTTCTTCCTACTGTTAGATTTATACTATTTGGTTATCATTTTAAACTTTCGAAATAAAAAGTCAACATAATACATTATATACACGAAATAACATTTCACATTAAAGTAATATATTCTTAGTTTGTCTAGTGGTTTCCTATTAATCACTTAAAAACAAAAAAAGAAAGACAACATTAAGTTGCCTTTCTTAAGTTCATTATTATTTATAAACTACGATTGATCCAACTGATTTGTCAGTAGATTGACCATTAACACGAACTTTTAAGCCATAGTGTCCGATGTTACGACCAGCATCTGGTAAGAATGCATTATTGTAGTCTTTGCTATCATTAAATAAAGAGATACCTTCTTGACTTGGAGAATTCAGTTTTTCTCCTGTAGAATAAGCAATGTTATAACCTGATGTCGGATTTAATCCGAATGCTGCATCCGCTACATGGAAACGAGAACTTGCTTCAGCGCCATAGTTCCATAATAAATTCGTATCGTCGTGAGCATCAACAACACCTAAGAATCCATCACCTGGGTGAATACCTGACCAGTTTTCTGTAAAGCTATCATCAACATACCATACTACTAAACCGCCATCGTAGCTCATTAGAGAGTTTCCGCGTTTAATATGAGCTAAACCTTCGTCAGCACCTTTATGGTTACGCCACTCTAATAAGTAGTAATGATTTGCATATTTATTTCCATCGAATTTTGAAAATCCTTTTAATGTGAAAGGAGAAGTTGCATTTTCAGCACCATCATCAACAATTGTTGCACCATCTGCTACTACTTTAATATTATCAGCAAAGAATCCAATGTTTGAAGTACCCCAGTCAGTTGCAGAACGTAAGCGAAGCTGAATTTTTTGACCTTTATACGCTGATAAGTCAAAGCTTTGTGCTTCCCATCCATTTGATTTTCCAGTGAAACCAGGCATTGAATTTAAGATTGTTGGATATCCTTCAGCTACAACATCACTTCTAGTGTGAGTGTTTCCTAATGATTTCCAAGTTGCTCCATTATCAGTTGAAACTTGAACAAATGCGAAATCCCATTGTTCTTCCATATCGTACCAAGCGTCAAAAGTTAATGTTGCTGAAGATTTTCCTGTTAAATCTACATTCGTTACCATGCTGTTATCCATTTCGTCTGCTTGTCCACCCCAGTATTCATAAGTGCCAGCAGCCGGTTTATTGACTGGTAAAACTTTTTTAGGTAAATTCACTTGAACAGCTTGGTTGTTTTGGCCAAGTGGTGAATTTGCTTGATCTAATAAGAATTGAGTACCTTTTGTCGATACATCTTCCCAATTTACTACAGTTGGGTTAGTCCATTTTCCACCTAAAGTTGATTGGAAATATGATTTTGCCCAAGGAGAGAAACCTGTTGGCTCTGTTCCAGGAATTGTTCCTGCCCAAGAACCAGCTGACATGATTGACCAATATTCAACAGCTTCACCAGCACCAGAGTAAATTGTATCGTACTCATCTGGTAATCCTAAATCATGACCATATTCGTGTGCAAATACACCAGTTGCACCGTCTTCTGGCATCATTGTATAGTCATAGAATCCTGGTAAGCCACTACCAAGTCCATCTGGATCTACAAATTTAGCAGAACGGTGAGACCAAATTGCATTGTCTCCTTGTGCTCCACCGCCAGCTTCTTGTCCCATACCTGAGTGGATGATTTGAAGGTGATCAACTAAACCATCTGGCTCCCAGTAGTTACCGTCTCCATCTAAATCATGTGGATCTTCTAAATCGTAATCTTGTAAAGGAACTCCTGCAGCTTTTGCAGCAGCATAAGCATCAATTACTAATTGTTTTGATCCACCTGGTGTTACGTTATCATGTCCAGTTTTAGAATCTTTTCCGTAATATGCTGCAGTTCCTGGTACTTTTAACCAGCCATATGCTTTACCATCAACTGTATAAGTTCCACCAGATTGTTGTTCATAATATTGTTTTTGTGAAAGGAAATTTTCTCCATTTGGACCTTTCACACCATTTTTACCAAAAATCATATCTTCATAGTGTTGTTGAGTAAAATCTGGGTACCAGTTGTCTGTTTCATTCTTCTTAATATTGTTATGAGGAAGATCAGAGAACTCTACCATTAATGTTAAAAGTTTACCCTTCTTTTGAATACCTGGTGAAGCTGACTCTTGAACTGGATCAGGAGTACCTTTTAATTGACCATTTTTCTTACCGTTTCCGTGTAATAGGCCATTATTGAAGTCTTTAAATTCACCGTGTTTAGCAGCATCTGCTTTTTTTACTTTGCTAGCAATTGGATCTTTGTCTGTTACTGGATCCGCTTGACCTTTAACCGCTAAATAACTTTGTAATGCAGCTTGTTTCTGTGCTTCAGAAGCATTAGCAGAAACTACACCACGTTTAATTAATGCATCTAATAACTTTTCGTCATTAACTAACGATAAATCTAAAGAACTTTTTGAATGCTTAGCTAATGCACTATGTACTTTACTTAAGCTTTCAGATGATGCTGTTTTTAATGGAATCCCAGAAAATAAAGTTCCGGCAACCATTACTGATGCAAAACTAGTTACTACAAACTTGTTCAAAATAAGCCCCCCTTAATAATTTTCAAAGTACATTTTAATAATATTCTAAAAATTCTTAGGATTATAGAGGGTTTTATTCATCAAATACTTACAAAATTCATAATATTTTTACATTTTTTTTACTTTACCACATAAAAGTACGTCGAATTTCGTCAGTTTTTATAACTTGCTTTTTTATAACATCTATCTTTAGTCTTATATTAATCTTTTTAACTAGTTTTTATAATTAGCACTTTAGAATTATTAAAATTGAATTAAAATATAAAATTTAAAAATAATACATGTAATTGTAACTATTTAATGTAAATTTCTCTTTTCAAATTTTGACATTTTTTTCCTTATCACTATAACAAAAAAGAAGATAAGTAAATTTTTTTTACCTATCTTCCTTGACTAGATTCAGATTACCTTCTTAATTTTCCTGCTTCTTCACTATACTCATGAAGTTTACTAGATACTTTATTACCGATTCGATTAAAGCATATGACATATAATGAATCGATTATATTTTGTTGTGCCATTTTAGAGGCTATACTTCCTATTCGAATATCTTGTTCCATATCAGGTGTGCAAAGCTTGATATCAGCTTCCTTAAATAACGGAGACTTGCCAAGCTTTGTAATCGCAATGATCGTTGCTCCCTTTTTCTTAGCAAAGCGAGCAAGCTCTAATACATCCTTAGTTTTCCCAGAATTAGAAACAGCTACAAAAATATCGCCTTCTTCCATATGACCTACTAAAGTGATCACCATATGGAAGTCAGGGGACATAATCGCATGGTAGCCAATTTTCCCAAATTTATATGCTCCGTCCATAGCTGATACGGCTGAACCGCCTACTCCATAAAATATAATTTTCTTAGCTTTTACAATTTCTTCGGTTGCTTTATCTAATTCTCTTTTATCTAGAGTTGATACCGTCGCTTCAATAGCCGCTTTATTTACATAAGTTACTTTATTAAATAAATCATACGGTGTGTCTTTCTTATCCATTACAGAAAAATCATTAATATTCATTTCAGCTACAGTCAAATCTCGAACTAATGCTATTTTAAAGGCTTTAAAACTACCAATTCCAATTGTTTTACAAAATCTAACAACACTTGCTTCACTAGCTCCAGTATTGTTAGAAATATCTTTAGTCGTTAAGTTGGGGACAATTTCAGCATGCTCCATTATATAAACAGCGATTTTCTTTTCGGCTTGCGTAAATCGATCCATATAATTTTCAATTTTTGATAAGATTGTTAAATGTTTCATTTACTAAACACCTTTCTGCTAAAAAACATACAAAATACTATTATTCTCTATTATGAACCAAATGTTTAGAAAATCATATTAATAACCAAATTAATGTTGTTTTTTAGTACTTTTTACATTTAAAAACTTATAAAAAATAAAAAAGTGTAGGAAAAATTCTTCCTACACTTTTTTTATCGTTATTGCTGTACAGTAACTGTTTGTGGTTTTACTGATACTTTAAAACCATCTTTACTAGATACATCCGCAGATATTGTATACGTACCATTTGGAACACTTGCTTCTGGAGTCCATTTTAAATGGATTTCATTTTTATCTTGTACATCCATTGAATCAATTACATTACCATTTGCATCTTTAACATAAACTTTCCAATTTACATTGTTATTTGCAAATGCATTGATTCCTGCAGGCGTTTTTGTATTTACATTTTTATTTGGATACACACTGAAATAGCTAACAAGCATTCCATCGTTAATATAAGAAGGATCTCCCCAAACTGTATAACTTTGGTTAAGTGCATAGTCTGATCCTAATACTACAACACTCTTAGGTTCTTCTTTTACTAGAGTAGATGTTTCACCTTGAGCCAATGGCTTATACTTGCCGTTATACCAAACAATCGCACCATTAAAGCCACTTCCAGCATCATCCGCTTTGAACGAGATTTCGTATTGTCCATTTTTAGGTGTTACTTTTATATCCGAAACAACTGGAGCAACTGAGTCAATATGCAATGGAAGTTTTACGATTTGTGGCTTAGCACCATTATAATCAAGCGTTGTTTTGATTACATAGTTATAAACGCCATCTTTCACCACTTGACCATTTTGATCTTTCAAATCCCAACCATATCCAGTATTCAAATAGTCTCTAAAAGACATAATGTTTTTACGGAATTTCCATGGCTTACCAGTATATTCACTAAAATCACCTAAGTATTGTAGTAATTCACCTTTATCATTTTCTACGTACATTTCAGTTTTAGCTAAGTTACGTAGTACTGTAAATGATGGATATACTTCTTTCAATGGAGTATTAGGAGACATTACAATTCGATCCATATTAAAACTTCCTGTTCTTGGATCATAACCTAATGGGAATACCCCTTCTGCTCCTATTTCATCATTCCAAAGAGTTGTATAGCCTAAGAATGCATCTTTCTCATATGCTGCTGGATCAATGTTTTTTGGTTGATCCCATTTTCCATAATACCCCATGTAAGGAACTGATAACGGAACTGCTGAATCGCTATTATTTCCAGAAGGAACTAAACGTACATAACCCTCGACAAATGAACCGTCTTTTAAGCTTGATGGAAGTTGAATCTGAACATCAAGATTTTTTTCTTGTCCCGGTTTAATTTTTAATGTTTTTCCTACTGTGCTTGTTACTGTTTCACCATTTACAGTTGCCTTAGCACCTTGTACACGCTCACTTTTTAATGTTAAATATTCTTTTGAATCTAATTTCCCATCATTGTCTAGGTCAAATTCTTTTGTTTCTCTGCCATCTGTATATACATCTACATACACTTGATACTCTAAATCTTTTACATTCAGATTTTGAAGAGCTTCTGCATTTAATTTGAAGTGAATATTATTATTAACTTCTTTTAATGCAACAGCTCCTGCTTGCTCAAGTGGAGTTTTCTCTCTTGTCACAAGTACAGGTGTTTTAATTGCGTTTTGAATTTGCATTAGTCCAGAACCTTGTACACGAGGTGAATATGGTACTTCATTATTTGTACTAGGATCTTGAATTAGTTTAGAAGTATTCATTAAAGCAATTTTTGCTTTTAAAGCTGTACTTTCCGAATGTTTTAATCCTTTTTCATATAGTGATTGTAATACTAATGTCGAACCACCAGCAACATGTGGTGATGCCATCGATGTACCACTCATTACCTCATAGCTATTACCTGGTATCGTTGAGTAAATATTTCCTCCTGGTGCAGATATTTCAGGTTTAAAGTCTAATGTATGTGGAGCCCCATAGGAAGAAAAATATGACATCGTATTCTTATCTGGGTTATCAACATATACCCCTTTAGACGGTTTCATTTTTACAACATAACCACTTTTTAACTTAGTAATTAATTCATTCCCTATCGCTTTACTTGTTGTAGCTGCCTGAACATTAAAATAAGGACTCCAATAAACTAATGGATAGTCGACATCTACATCAGCTGGAACAAGAATGATTGCTTTTGCGTTCTTTTTCTTCGCTTCAGATTGAATATAATTGTAAGTAGCATATCTTTCATTTGGTTTTGCTATAACAATTTTTCCTGTTAAGTCAGGAAGATTTTTGAAGTCAGCCGTTTTACCTTCTCCAACATATACCATTTCATATGATTCTAATGGTGATAATACTTTTGATAGGTTAAAGTTATATTGTGATTGGTCTTGGTATGGAAGCTGTATCCCATTTTCCTCTTTTAGCGTATTCATATGTATACTTGAATTTTCATATGAAGCCACAGATATCGCAAAAGGACTTACACCTGGTTCCCCAACTGTACCAATATCCGGATTTTCAGCATATGGTTTTAAAGAAGATTGTAGCAAATTATTTTTTGTACTATAAGCAGAGTTTCCACCCGCGACGATTACAAGCGTACCTTGCTCAGTTGCTTCACGTATTACTTTTTGAATTGGATCATCTTCTTCACTAACAAATCCTGAGTCGGTACCTAAACTCATATTAATAACATCTGCGCCCATCGTTACAGCGTGCTCGATACCTGCTATGATATCATCTTCATACGCACCACCGTTTCCGTTATCAGAGAATACTTTTTCTGCTAATAACTGAACGCCTGGAGCAATACCTTCCACACCATCATTAGACTCATCTCCGTTTGCACCTACTGTACCAGCAACATGCATTCCATGCTCATTCCCGGCAACACGCGGAATAACATCTGTATCATGATCTGCCCAGTCATAACCTGTTGGAACTTTATCGCTATACCAAACATCTCCTACACTTGTTTCTGCAAGTTTACTTTTAATGTTATCTTGATTCCATTTTTCTTTTGCTTTCCCTTTATCAGTGATTGTCATGTCTTTATGTGTATAGTCAATACCTGTATCGACAATTCCTACTAACAATCCTTCTCCTTGATATCCGTAACTTTGCCAAACTTTTTGAGCTTGTACTAATTCTTTACTTGCTCCCATTGAAGGTTGGAACTTTCTTGCAATATGTACATTCGTTACGCCTGGTGTTTGTTGAATTTCTTTTAAGTTACGATATTCTGTCTCCAAACTAAAACCATTAAATCCTTCATAAAAGCGTTGATTTATTTTAGGTACGGATCTTTCCTTTGAAATCTTTGAAATGACTTGATCTTGTTTTTCTTTAAAGCGCGCTTTTTTAGTTTGAGTAGATTCATCAGAAGTTGTTGGTTGTTCAACCTCAACGATTACGCGAACTTTTTCATTTGGTTTATAAGCATGAGCATCATTTAAAACCTTATAACCGAATGGGTCTACAGCTTCTTCCCCAGTTTGTTTTTGTTCTTCAGCAAAAATCTTTTGACCCTGCTTTGCAATCTCATCTAAACTTGGAGCCGGCACTTGATTTTCATTTGTTCCTTCAGCAAATCCAGTTGATGTAAATAACATTGAAGCTAAAGTTGTCGTTGCAAGGACTTTGTAAGGAAAGCTTTTTTTCTTTTTCATCTTTAATCTCCTCTACAATAAACTTTAATGTTCTGAATCTATTAAAAATAGATTCAACCAAACTGATTTAATTAATTGCTAATGCTTTACTAAGAAACTTGATACTAGTTTAATTTTAATTACGTTGCCCCTATAATCATATTGGGTTATTCAACCGGACTTTTGGCATATTCAATTTGGAGAGAACTTAAAGAATTCAAGTAGAAAAAAAGTGGATTTTGACATATTCAGTCGAGGATGTTCGAAAAAATTTTATTAACTTGGGAAAATTGTATTAATTAGGTTATGACAAATTGGAGTTATATTAGTTTGTATTAGATAAAAAAAGCATTTTGCCATTTTCAATTGGGGTCATTATTTTATGAATAGGTAAAAATATGCTATTAAAAGTAATCTGAACAATCAGATTTTACCATCTTTACGACAAACTTCTACTTATTTTCCACCTGAACATTGGAAGGTTTGGTAAGTTGATAGATAATGAAGCATTTTTGTGTAAAAATTGTTTTTAGATTATCAATGAAGTAGATTTCAGAAAAAAATACTTCAATATAGGAAGTATTTCAATGGTATCAGATGCACTTTGATTGTTTTGGATGTACTTATTGGTTATGCTTTTGTTTTAATTGCTGTTTATTTGCGGTTCCAAGATTTTATTTGCCATTTCCCATTTTTAATTGCGATTTCACGAATTTATTTGCCATTCCTCATTTTTAATTGTGATTACACGAATTTATTTGCCATTTCCCATTTTTAATTGCGATTACACGAATTTATTTGCCATTTCCCATTTTTAATTCCTCCTCTAACGATTAATACAATTTCCCACCTCAAAAAAAATCAGAATTTTTCATACAATTTACAATTCTTAGTTTGTTAAATTACCTTTTTTTGGATAGAATGGATTTGTAGGCTTTTAAAGTCTTAATACATAACATTAGGAGTGAAAAAAATGCCAATCGATGTTTATTTAAATTTTAATGGTAATACACGTGAAGCAGTTGAATTCTATGCGTCTGTATTTAACACAGAAACACCAAAAATTATGACTTTCGGTGAAGCACCCCCAAATCCAGAATACCCACTACCTGAAGAAGCGAAAAATTTAGTTATGCATACTAGACTGAACATTAGCGGTAGCAATGTTATGTTCTCTGATACTTTCCCTGGTTTCCCTTTTAACCAAGGTAATAATATTCATTTATCTTTTTTAAGTGAGGACTTAGAAGAACTTAGATCTGTCTTTACTAAATTAAGTGATGGCGGTAAAGTAGAAATGGAACTTCAAGAAACATTTTGGAGTAAAGCTTATGGTAGCCTAACAGATAAATTCGGCATTCATTGGATGTTTAATCACGGTACTGGTGAATTTTAAATTATAGATAAAAAAAGGAAATGAACCCTGTTAATAGGATTCATTTCCTTTTTTTACATATTTCTACTACACTTCCTCATTTGAGAAATCTCTCATCTTGCTCCTAACTCTATATTTCTTTTCATTCAGAATATTTACTATATAATAAAGTATATTTCTAGTTCTCTAAAAGTAGGTGAAATTTTATGCAAATACTATTAAAACGATTATCACAAAATAGAGAAAAACTTAGCCAGCTTGAAAAACAAGTATTGGATTATATTTTACAAAATACGGATTATATTACGAAGCTGAATCTTGATGAATTATCAAAAGAGCTTTATGTATCTACAGCAACAATTAGTAGAACATGCCAGCAATTAGGCTTTCGTGGGTTTCAAGATTTAAAATATACCCTTTCAATGGAAACAAATAAAGTTCAAAGTCCAGTTTCCTCTACCTCCTATCTACTTAATACTCATATAGAGAGAATGAAAGAAGAAATGGAAAAAACATTGGAATTTATTGATGAAGAAAAGATTAAACTAGCTGCTAATTATCTAAAGCAAAGTACACATGTAGAAATATTCGGAGTTGGTAACTCCCTTCCCGCTTGTGTCGACGCTTCTAGAAAACTCATGTTTGCAGGAAAGTTATGTAATGCGCGAACTGATTGGGACGAGCTACGTAGTGCTGCAAATAGTTTAACTGAAAATGATTTGGCCATACTAGTTTCATTTAGTGGGGAGACTTTACATATGTTAGAATTTGCCCATATTTTAAAGAAACGGAATGTTAAAACGATCGCCATAACTGGCAGCCACTCAAATCGTTTACAAAAAGAAGTTAATCTATCTCTTCAAGCTTATATTACAAGCACATACTTTGGTGAGCTTGATATGACATCAAGGTTTCCATTAAGTATGGTACTAGATTTCATTATTATTGCCTATTTAAACGAAATGAAAATATGTTAGGTATTTAAAAGAGACAGAAGTCGTCAATTACCAGACCACTACTGACTCTTTTTCTTTATGAACTTATTAAGCTACTTAAAGTAAGCAATATACAAAAAATGTACACGCTTACATAAACACCTCAAACGGTTGTTAAACAATTTTGCCGTGAGTATTCTTAAGACATAATAAAAAACGAAGGAGCTAAAAACATGGCAAAGAAGAAGTCCGTTAAATCACAACTTTGGGAATTTTTTCAAGGGCTAGGTAAGACCTTTATGGTGCCTGTAGCATTATTAGCCTTTATGGGTCTTATATTAGGGATCGGAAGCTCATTTACTAGTCCGACAACTATTGAGACATTCCCATTTTTAGGAAACTCCGTACTCCAAGTTATTTTTAGCTTTATGTCCACTATTGGTGGATTTGCATTTTCATACTTACCAGTTTTATTTGCAATGGCAATTCCGTTTGGACTTGTACGATATGAAAAAGGTGTCGCTGCTTTCTCGGGATTTGTTGGTTACGTCATCATGCACTTATCGATTAATTTTTATTTAACAGAAACAAATCAATTAGTAGCGGTAGATAAAATGCGCCAAGCTGGTCAAGGTATGGTTATGGGCATTCAAACAATTGAAATGGGCGTATTAGGCGGTATCATCGCTGGTATTATTGTCTATTTATTGCACAACCGCTTTTATAGTATTAAACTTCCAGATGCATTTGCATTTTTTGGTGGTGCTCGCTTTGTTCCAATCATAACGACACTTGCATTATCAGTTGTTGGGATCATCATTCCGATGATCTGGCCGATTTTCGCAATTGCTATTACAGGAATCGGAAGTTTAATTCAAAAATCTGGCGTTTTCGGGCCATTTTTATTCGGTGCTGGTGAGCGTTTACTACTTCCATTTGGTCTTCACCATATTTTAGTTGCAATGATTCGATTCACAGAGGCTGGTGGTACTGAAGTCGTTAATGGTCAAACGGTTTCAGGAGCTCTAAATATTTTCTATGCACAATTAAAAGCCGGTGCTCCGATCAGTCCATCAGCGACAGCATTCTTATCTCAAGGAAAAATGCCAACATTCATGTTTGGTTTACCTGCAGTAGCGCTTGCGATTTATCATACTGCCCGTCCAGAAAATCGTAATAAAATTAAGGGGTTATTAATCTCTGGTGTTATTGCAACTTTTGTAACCGGTATCACTGAGCCAATTGAATTCTTGTTCTTGTTCGTTTCTCCACCTTTATATTTCATCCACGTTATTTTAACGGGTCTAGGTTTTATGGTAATGGCTTTATTACATTTAACAATTGGTAACACAGATGGTGGAATATTAGACTTTATTATCTTTGGCGTTTTACAAGGAGTAAAAACAAAGTGGTATCTTGTACCTGTAATAGGGGCAATTTGGTTTACCGTATACTATTCAGTTTTCAGATATGCAATTTTGAAATTTAATTTAAAAACTCCTGGTAGAGAAGAAAAAATTGATGATCAACAAGGTGAGGAACCATTGGTGAAAGGCACAAATGCCCAAGCATTAAAAATTCTCACTGCTTTAGGTGGCAAAGAGAACATTCAATCACTAGATAACTGCATTACAAGATTAAGACTTGTTGTAGATAATATGAATATAGTTAATGAAAAAGTTCTAAAGGATTGTGGTGCACTTGGTGTTGTAAAGTTAGACGAACACAATTTACAAGTCGTTATTGGTCCACAAGTTGGTATTCTTAAAACACAATTAGAAAAATTATCATCTTAAATAAATTGGGGTTGTACGAAATGAAATACAAATTTGATCAGATATTTGATCGGACCGGTACTTATTGTACACAGTGGGACTATATTGAAGATCGATTTGGAGTGCCAGATTTACTACCATTCTCGATTTCAGATACTGACTTTCAAAGTCCCGATGAAGTAATACACGCTATAGAAAAAAGAATGAAACACGGTATATTTGGCTATACGCGATGGAATCATACTGAATTTAAAGAAGCAATTATAGATTGGTTTCGTAACCGATTCTCTTGTGAAATAAAAGAAGATTGGATTGTTTATAGTCCAAGTGTCATTTATTCAATTTCAAAACTAATCGAATACTTGACGAATGAAGGTGATCATGTCGTTATCCAGACTCCGGCTTATGACGCTTTCTTTAAAGTCATTCAAGATAACAATCGTTTCATTTCTGACAATCAATTAATCTACGAAAATGGTAAGTACCGAATCAACTTTGAAGATTTAGAACAGAAACTATCTCACGAGCGTGCCAAGGTCCTTCTACTTTGTAGCCCGCATAACCCTACAGGACGTGTTTGGACAAAACATGAATTAGATATAATTGATGGCTTATGTAATAAACATAATGTATTTATTATTTCAGATGAAATTCATATGGATGTTGTACATGATCCTTATTCCCATAGTCCGATTATAACCACTGGCAGTGACTTGAGAAATGTGTGTATATGCACTTCCGCGAGTAAAACGTTTAACACTCCTGGACTAGGTGGATCATATATGATTTTACCTAATGAAACGATAAAACAAGCTTTTCTTTTATCATTGAAAAATCGAGATGGCCTTTCATCCGCAAGTATTTTTGGGACGTTAGCGACAATTGAAGCCTACAAAACTTGTGAAGAGTGGGTTGATGAATTGACCGAATATATTCATGATAATTTAAAAACAGTAGAAGACTTTATTAACGAACAACTTCCGAATCTTAAATTTACAGTGCCAGAATCAACATACCTAGCATGGATTGATATTTCCAGGCTACCTTTTTCTAGCGAGCAATTACAACATGCACTTGTTCATCATGCAAAAGTTGCCATCATGCCCGGTGAGACCTATGGTGAAGTTGGTAAAGGATTTATCCGTATGAATATCGGCTGCCCAAAGCCTAAGATTATTGAGGGATTAAATCGTCTAAAAAAGGCAATAGATTACTTAAAAAGTAATAACTAGTTAATTTAATAACCTCTAAAAGTAGAAAATCAAAAAACTACTTTTAGAGGTTTATTCATTTGAAGAAAATAGTTAAATATCCCTTATTCAATTTTGTTAACAAGTAGTTATTAATTAGCAAAGTAACATATATTCTATTAAATCGCTTTTTTTTAGAATATAAATTGGGGAAGTGTTAGAATGTATTCCACTAAAGCTATTAAGCATTCATCAAACTGGTATGTCTTACTTTCGTTTGCTGTACTTGCTGGAATTAGTCAAATGCTTTGGTTAAATTTTGCACCTCTAATTTCATATTTAAAATCGCATTATGAAGTTTCAGAATCAGATATTAATCGGTTATTAATTGTATTTCCATTAATTTATATCGTATTTTCTATTCATTCAGGTAAAGTAATAGATCGAGCTGGCTATCGATTTAGCATTTTACTAGGTGGCATTTTCATGTCAGTTTTTTCTACTATTAGAATTTTTGATTCAAGCTTCTCGTTTTTACTAATTGGTCAAATAGGAATTGCGATTGGCCAACCTTATATTTTAAATGCAATATCAAGTTTAGTAGTTGATTGGTTTCCGAAAAATAAACAAGCTACCGCCACTGGCATAGGTACAGTCGGTATGTTCGTCGGTATGGCAGTAGCCTTAGCAGGGACACCGCTTCTTGTAGATCTTTTTGGATTCCAAGCCACATTAGTCATCATGGCAATTTTAACTATACTTGCAACACTCGTCTTTTACTTCATCGGTCATCATAATTCAGATTTCAACCGAAATTCCAGTACTTCAGGAAGTTTTAGTACTACATTTAAATTATTGAAAAACAAAAATCTTTTACTACTAAACATTGTTTCCTTTCTAGGCTTAGGAGTCTTTAATGGACTAACATCCTGGCTTGAACAAATCTTAAAACCGTACGGAATTTCATCAGAACAAGCCGGAATTATAGGAGGCACGGTAATAGTCGGTGGCATTATTGGTTCGATCGTTATCCCGCTGTTTTCAGATAAAATTGGTAAAAGAAAGCCCTTCTTATTAGTCACTATAATCGGCTCCCTACTATTAATCTATCCTGTTTGTACTTCAGGGAATTTTACTGTTCTAATTGTAATAGGCAGTGTACTTGGATTCATATTTTTACCAGCCTTTGCTTTGCTATTGTCTGCTACAGAAGAGCTAGTTGGTGACAAAGTTTCCGGTGAAGCTACAGGACTACTTTTAATGGCAGGGAATTTAGGAGCTGTTATTGTAATTGGAGCAATGCAGCTAATTAAAGGCGAGCAGACAACGTGGAATCATTCAGTTTTTTTCATGCTAATCTTAATGCTTATTGGATTTTTCCTTATGATTTTATTTAAAGAAAGAGCTTGTTTAGTAGTAGATAACAAGAAAAATGCTAACGAACATAAGTAAAAAAAGCATTGGAATCCATACATTCCAATGCTTTTATATTTAAATTAAGACTTAAATTCTATTTTCTCCAAATATAACCCACCCGGATCTGCAAGATTACTCACTTGAGCACGATCCTTTAAGTCAATTATTTTCGATATATTTTCAGCTTGTAGTCTACCTGCTCCAACTTCAATTAGTGTTCCTACGATTTTTCTTACCATATTGTATAGGAAACCATTTCCACTTATTCTTATTTGAAGAAATCCGTCTATCTTTTCAAAATCAATCGAGTAGATTTCTCGTACCATCGACTTCTTTTTAGATTTGGCATTTGAGAATGCTGTAAAATCATGTTCACCTAAAAAGTACTTGGCTGCAGCCTTCATTTTTTTAAGATCTAGTTTCTCTTCTACATGCATACTATATTTGCGCATAAATGGATTCGTATATTCCTCATTCCAAATTTTATATATATACGTTTTTGAACTAGTATTATATCTTGAATGGAAACGGTCAGATTCAATCGAAACTTCCTTTATACTAATATCTCTAGGTAAATAACGATTTAAATAACTTTTAATTTCGATTTCAGGCATGTTCTCTTTTATTTTAAAATTAGCAACCTGTTCAAATGCGTGTACACCTGCATCAGTTCGACTACTTCCAATAATTTCAATTTCTCTTCCTACCATTTCTGATAGTACATTCTCAATTTTACCTTGAATTGTATTTTCACCATTACCAAGCCTTTGCCAGCCTTTATAACGGCCTCCATCATATTGAATGACTAATTTATAATTGTTCATCTCTTGCTCCTTTATCTAACTCTATGTATGTACTATTTTGTCTTTAACGTTAAGATTTTAAAGTACTTATCTTTTTTACTTCCTGCTCTTAACACTTTACCACTTTTTTATTACATATCCTATTTTTAGCCTATTGGCTCTAAGTTCATAACTTTTTTCACTTTTTCACAAACTACTTTAAGACTATATAGTAGAAATAAGACATTTTACATTATACTAATAGTAACAATTTTTAAGGGAGTTTGACATGGTACTTGATGAGTTGGCACTAAAGATTATTAATGAAGTTAGAAAGTTAATACATGAAGATATCATTATTATTAATACAGATGGCATCATAATAGCAAGTACAGACCCAGCACGAACTGGCACATTTCATGAAGGCTCATTAATTGCAATTAATGAAAGAAAAACATTCACAATCACATCTGATGATGAAAATCGTTTAAATGGTGTGAAGGCTGGAATTAATCTTCCTATTTATTTTCAAAATGAAATAGTCGGAGTAATTGGCATTACAGGAAATCCCGAGCAGATTTCCCCTTTTGGAGAAATGCTTCGTAGAATGACAGAATTATTGATTAGAGAAAACTATTATACAGATCAAATTGATTTGCAACAAAGAACGCTAGAAGCGTTTGTATTTGATTGGATTCAAGATATTGAGTGGGATGATTATTTTTATGAACGTTCTACTATGCTAAATATCGATTTAAATTATATTAGGCAGGTTATTATTTTTGAATGGGAAAATACCAAAATGGTCCCAATCGATACAAGACAACTAATAATTGATTTGGCGAATCGTAATAAAGATGACGTATTTGTTCGTTGGGGCAATAATCGAATTGTATTTTTGATGAAAGTTGACGATACGAATAAAGATATTCATATACTACAAAGAATACATGATTTATATGAGATCATAAAAAGTCGATTAAACTCACCCATTTCTGCAGGCGTTGGGCAACAAATCTCTCCAAAACAATTGCATCAATCATATCATCAAGCGGATCGAGCATTAAAAGTTGCATTAAAATCAAGTTCAATTATTTTTGATGAAGATTTAACAATTGATTTAATTCTGCAGGAACTTTCACAAGAGATTAAGAAAACATTTATAGAACGGACAATTGCACCTTTATTAAGTGAAGAAGATTTATTTATTACAATCAAAGAGTATTTAAATCAAAATCAATCTCTTAAAAATACCGCACAATCCTTACATATTCATATAAACACACTTCTATATCGCCTAGGTAAAATTACTGAATTAACGAAATTGAATCCAAAAGATATCCAAGATTTAGTTAAATTGTATATCGGAACATACCTACTAGATGATTCTACAAAAAAACACCGATAAATGGTGTTTTTTCTGTATGTTCCTCTATAGTAAATTCATCTATTTACTCTTTATACTTGAATTAAGATAATGGGGGGAATTTATTTATGATTACAAATGACATTGCACAAAGTTTCATAGCAATTGTTGGAAAAGAAAATTATGATGATTCAAAAGTGGAGAGACTCGTATATTCTTACGATGCTACACCAAATTTACAAGCTCTTCCGGATGCAGTCATTAGTCCTCGTTCTACTAAAGAAGTATCCGAAATCGTTAAAATATGTAACGAAAACCACATTCCAATCGTTCCTAGAGGTTCTGGAACGAATTTATGCGGTGGTACTTGTCCAACAGATGGCGGTATCGTGATCTTATTTAAACACTTAAACAATATTCTCGAGATAGATGAAGAAAACTTAACAATTACAGTTCAACCTGGTTTAGTGACTCTTGATATGATCAATACAATCGAAGAAAAAGGTTTATTTTATCCACCAGATCCAAGCTCAATGAAAATTTCTACAATTGGTGGAAATATTAATGAAAATTCAGGTGGTTTACGTGGATTAAAATATGGTGTAACACGTGATTATGTAATCGCACTTGAAATCGTATTAGCAAACGGAGACATCATTCGAACTGGTGGAAAGCTAGCAAAAGATGTTGCTGGATATGATTTTACTCGTTTATTTGTTGGTTCTGAAGGAACTTTAGGTATTATTACCGAGGCTACATTAAAGCTTATTCCGATGCCAGAAACGAAAAAAACAATGCTTGCATTATATGATAGCTTGGAAGATGCAGCCAAAACGGTTTCTAAAATTATCGCTAATAAAATTATTCCTACTTCCCTAGAATTTATGGATCAACCTACACTAGAAGTTGTTGAAAACTTTGCGCAGATTGGGCTACCAACCGATGTAAAAGCTGTCTTATTAATTGAACAAGATGGTCCTAGTGAAGTTGTAAACAGAGATATCGAATTAATAAAATCAATTTGTCAGCAAGAAAAATGTATTTCAGTTAGCGTAGCTAAGTCCGAAGAAGAAGCAGTAGCATTACGTACGGCTAGACGCTCTGCTCTTTCAGCTCTTGCACAATTAAGACCAACAACAATTTTAGAGGATGCGACTGTCCCTCGTTCTAAAATTGCTGAAATGGTCTCTGCAATTAATGTGATTGCTGAGAAACATAATGTAAAAATTTGTACATTCGGTCATGCAGGAGATGGAAATCTACACCCTACTTGTCCTACGGATGCTCGTAATCACGAAGAAATGGAACGAGTAGAAATGGCATTTGCAGAGATATTTGAAAAAGCAATTGAACTAGGTGGCACGATTACAGGTGAACACGGTGTTGGAATCGTAAAAGCTCCTTATCTAGAATTAAAGCTTGGTAAAGAAGGCATTAACGCAATGCTCGCTGTCAAATCAGCTTTAGATCCGAATCATATTATGAACCCAGGCAAAGTCTTTGCAAAAGACAGTCGTAAAAGAATGGTGGTGTCAAAATGACAACACTTCAAGAACAACAAGCTATCGGACAACAATTTAAAGAGCGTATGAACGAAGACGAGCTTTTAAACTGTATGCGATGCGGTTTTTGTTTACCGAGCTGTCCAACATATATTGAATCCGGTCAAAAAGAATCACACTCACCACGTGGTCGCATCGCTTTAATGAAAGCAGTAACGGATGGATTAATTGAACCAGATGAAGATGTGGAACGTACACTTGAGCTTTGTCTTGGATGCCGTGCATGTGAGCCTGTTTGCCCTTCTGGTGTGAAATACGGTCATCTACTAGAAGAAGCTAGAGATATTATTGCTCAACACAAAAAACATTCACTCCCTGCACGAGCTGTTCGTAAAGTTGTATTTAAAGAACTTTTCCCGCATCAAAAACGTATGAGACTTGCAGTTGGTTTATTAGGTTTATATCAACGAACAGGCCTTCAAGTCGTAGCAAGAAAAGCTGGTATTATGAAGTTGATCCCAAACAATTTATCTGCAATGGAAAAGGTTTTACCAAAGGTCCCTACTATGAAACAAATGAAGTCACGCCCTGACTATTTGCCACCATTAAAAGAAAAAGTAAAGAAGGTTGCATTTTTCTCTGGATGTTTAATGGATACAATGTTCTTAGAAACAAACAATGCAACGATGAAGCTTTTACAATTAGCTGGTTGTGAAATTGTCATACCAAAAGACCAGGCGTGTTGTGGTGCATTACATGGTCATAGTGGTGAAAAGTCCATTGCAAAAGATATGGCAAAGAAAAACATCGAAGCCTTCGAAAATCTCGGAGTAGATTATATCATTACAAATGCAGGTGGCTGTGGTGGTTTCCTAATTGACTATGATCATCTTCTTAAAGATGATCCAAATTGGAAAGATCGAGCTCTTGCGTTTAAAAATAAACTAAAAGATATATCAGAAATTCTAGTAGAAGTTGAGTTTCATAACAAAGTGAAATTAAGTTTACCAGAACAAATTATTACGTATCAGGATTCATGCCATTTAAGAAATGTCATGAAAACCGCTTCTGCTCCAAGAACATTATTGAAGTCAATTCAAAATATATATTATCACGAAATGAAAGATGCAGATCGTTGCTGCGGCTCAGCTGGTATTTATAATATCGTCGAATCCGAAATGTCAATGCAAATACTAGATTACAAGATGAAACAAGCAACAAAAACACAAGCTACTACAATTGTAACTGCTAACCCTGGATGCTTATTACAAATGAAGCTAGGTGTAGATCGAGAGAATCAATCAGAACATATGGAAGTTGTACACATAGTTGATTTACTTTTAAAAGCCGCTGAATATAAAGCAAATTAATTCTAAAAAAAACACAAGGAAATTAATTTTCCTTGTGTTTTTTATTACCCTACTATACGTTTTGATTTTATAAAATCAAAGGGCCATGGAAAGAATCCTTGGATCCCATGTAAATATTAATGACTTACAACTGTATATTTTGCAGCAGCACTTGTATTTCCTGCTTTATCTTTTGCAGTTACAGAAATAACTGTTCCTTTTTTCTGTGCTTTGATACTAACTGAATAAACTCCACTAGAGTTAGTTGTTGCAGATCCTAATACAGTAGTACCTTTTTTAACTGTCACAATTGAACCTTTTTCAGCTTTTCCAGTAACTTTTAAATCATTGTCGTCTACACGATTAATCGTTGGTTTAGATGGTGGGATTACATCAACGACAGTTACTGTAGTCGCTACGCTTGTATTTCCTGCAGCATCTTTAGCAGTTACCGTTAATTTTGTCCCAGCCGCTTGAACCGCGATTTTCGCTGAAAACGTTCCAGTAGTTGTAGCCTTTACAGTCGCTAGTGTTGTTGTCCCTCTTTTAATCGCAACAGTAGAACCAGCTTCAGCTTTACCTGTTACAACTACATCATTATTATCAACTCTGTTAACAGTTGGTTTTGCAGGCGCAATTACGTCTACAACCTTTGTTGTTCCAGCCACACTCGTATTACCAGCAGCGTCTTTAGCATAAACACTTAACGTTACTCCAGCTTTTTGAACAGGAATCTTAACTGAATAAGTTCCAGTAGATGTCGCTTTTGCACTTCCTAATACCGTACTACCGTTTTTAACGGTTACAGTAGAATTAGCTTCAGCCTTTCCAGTTACAACTAAATCGTTATTATCAACTTTATTTACAGTTGGTTTGGCTGGTTTTACATTATCATTAAATAATGTATAGATTCCGTAGAAATCATCTGCAGTATTATCATCATACTCATCATAATCATAGTCAGTTACGCCCACATAATATGTACCTGCTTTTACTTGGTAATATTGGTGTTCAAAACCAGTTTCGTCATCATAATCATCACCTGTAGGTATAATGTTACCATTATCCACGAAATCTTTTTCTACAAGACCATAAAGTAGGTCAATAGCATCTGAATTAGTAGTTCCAGCTACCATTACCTCCCCATCCGTAGGTACAACTACTTTATAAAAATCGAAATCTCCATATGGAAGTAATTGACCAATCATAAAAGGAGAAAATGGTAAATCATTTGCATAATCGAAATCATCGTTATATTCTGTCTCATACAGATTATCTTCATCATCTGCTGCCGTGTTGTAGCTTGATAGTTTAATAGATGACTTGTTATTAAAACGGTCAAGGTGTGACTTAAAATTTGAGTCATTAAACGTGTGAAACTCCTTTGGCACTTTCGTAGGTAGCTTTTCAACGTGGCTCTCACTGCTTTTCTTTAATAAATTATAATAGTTTCCTTCAGCATGAGCAGTTGTGAAAGAAAATGGTGAAGCTAATAAACCTAAAGTTGCTAAAGATAAAATTCCCTTTTTCATCATAATATTCTTTCCCCTTTGTATTTCGTTCGTTATAGTGAATCTCTTATTAGTATCCTTTAATAATTAGCTATGTGCAATACAAATTTCGCATTATACTAACAAAACTTTATGACCACCAAACAGTGCTCCGGCCAAAGTAATTGGACAACACCAATCACAATAGCATTTTCGTTTTTTCTGCCTTCCCAAGCAGCTTTCTAATCCTCCTTTGTATTTTTGTTGTTAACCATATTCTACCAACTCACCCTTTCATTTTTTTGAGCACCCAACTGCTCATCATACTAACTGTCTTAAAAATAAAAAGCACAAAGAACTTAGATTCCCTTGTGCTTTTTATATAAATTGCCTATCTCCTGTTTTAGCCTTGAACCTTACTTTTATTTTTTTAACGAAGAAATAGCCGTTCTTGTTTGATCGATATACTGAATTGTTTGATCGTACTCTTGTGTCGCGACCGCCATAAATAAAATATCGATGACATGTAGTTGAGCCATCCTTGAAGACGTTGCTCCACTTCGAAATGTTGCTTCCCTATGTGGAGAATTGAATAATTTAATGTCCGCTAAGTTTGATACAGAATTGGAACCAAATCCAGTGATACTAATGGTGTTCACGCCGTTTTCCTTTGCAATTTGAAATGCTTTCTGGACCTCTAGCGTTTCGCCAGAAAATGAAATTCCTACTAAGACATCATTCTCCTCGTGGTTCGCTATTTGAACAGCTAACAAATGCAAATCAGTAAATGCAGAGGTGTATTTTTTTATACGTAAGAACTTTTGTTGTGCGTCTAAGGCAACAACCATTGATCCACCTACACCGAAGAAATAAATATTTCTCGCTTTTGTTAAAGCTTGAACAGCTTCCTCTAAATCACTCACATTAATAATATCACTAGTATCTTTGATAGCCTGGATATTGTTATTCATCATCTTTTTAATAATGGATCCAGTTGATTCCCCTAAATTGATATCTCTTGATCCTACTTCTGTTGTTGTGATAATATCACCTGCAATTCGCAGCTTAAGCTCTTGAAAACCCTTTAGACCAAGTGAACGACATAATCGAATAATTGCAGAATTACTTGTTTGACTTCTTTCTGCAAGTTCAAAAACTGTATATTGAATCGATTTTTCTGGGTTTTCAATTATATATTTAGCTGCTCTTCTTTCAGATGGTGGAAGTTTATACAGCATTTCGTTTAACATGATTAAACCGCCATTTAGTGCATTCATTTAATCTACTCAACTCTCTTTTTATTTATATAAAATGATGAATTATAAAAATCTTTATCCGGCGTTTATTGCTTCTTTAACCGTGTTGACCACATGATTACAACAAAATTATATAGTATAAAATGAAAAATCTGAATCATATTTTGATATGAAATAGAAAAGCGACATACTAGTGAAAAAAATGACTAGTTGTCGCCTTCTAATTAATTTTTTACTACTTTGCTAATAAAACCACTAGCTTTATTCAAACTAACAATTGCTTCATCATAATTCATTCCGGTTAAAATCATAACGATTGCTACTTTCGTTTGATTATTTGCTTTCAGTAAGTAATTACTTGCCGTTTCATAATCACAGCCAGTAGCTTCAACGATTATTCTTTTTGCTCGATCAACTAGTTTACTATTCGTTAATTGCAGGTCTACCATTAGATTTTTATATACTTTTCCAATTCCAATCATTGAAGCTGTCGAAATCATATTACAAATTAATTTTTGAGATGTTCCAGCTTTTAATCGTGTAGAGCCTGTCAACACTTCTGGACCATTATCTACTTCAATTTTTTGGAGGGCAACCTCTCCAATTTTTGAATCTTTATTACATGCTACCGCTACAGTTTTTGCTCCAATATCATTTGCATACTTTAAAGCACCTAATACATAAGGCGTTCGTCCTGATGCTGCAATACCGATCACAATATCATTTTTTGTAAGTGATATTCGTAATAAGTCTGCCTTACCAAGCTCTTCGCTATCTTCGGCACCTTCAACAGCTTTAATAAAGGCCCTCTCTCCGCCTGCAATTAATCCAATGACTTCACTAGGGTTCGTTCCAAATGTAGGTGGACATTCAACTGCATCAAGCAGACCAATTCGTCCGCTTGTACCAGCACCTGTATAAATTAAACGTCCTCCGTTTTGAAATGCTTCAACAACTAGTTGAACTACCCTTGAAATCATCGGAATTTGTTCTCTAACTGCTAGAGCCACCTTTTGGTCCTCTTCATTCATTATATTTAAAAACTCATCAACGCTTAGTTGATCTAAGTTACTCGTACGCTTGTTTCTAATTTCAGTTGTTAAGTTCTCTAACACAATTACACCTCAATCATAAAGCAGGATTTTTTGTACTACCTGTTCTTCCTGTTTTACCTCACTTAATTATTCCTTACGTGAATTTATTTCTTTCATGGCTAATAGATATCCTCCGAAGGTCGAAGAGATTTCGTTCGTATAAAAGGTTACTGTTGGATAGTGCTCATGAATTGTTTGAATAAACGTTTTCTGAACGACGGGTATTTTACTTAAAATACTTCCTTTTATTGCAACTCTTGGCTCTTCTCGAAGATTTAACTTTTTTATGGCTTGAATCGTCGTTTTCCCAAGAAGTTGACCTGCTCTTTCTAGAACAGACAATGTCATTAAATCACCTATGTTGGCCATTTCAACTATAAATGGAACATGTGAAGCAATCTCGGCTTTTGTATTGTGGTAAATATATTTTTTAAGTTCTTCTGCTTCTTTTAACTGCAATTTTTCCAGCATTTTCAAAGATAAATAACTTAATGGGATACCCTCATCAAATTCCTGTGTAATCTTTTTAAAGATTTCCATGCAAATCCAATATCCGCTTCCTTCATCCCCTAGAAGATGTCCCCATCCGCCTGCCGTTACAGTACGCTCTTTATGTATTCCAATACAAATTGAACCCGTGCCAGCGATTGTTAATACACCACTTTGTCCATTTAGTAATGCTGCATGTGCAATTTGTGCATCATTAACAATTTTAAATGGGATATCAAAAGCATCTTTTAATGCTTTTTCTAAAGGACCCCGGTCTTTCACTCCACCAATTCCAGCAATTCCTAAAAATAAGAACAGGCAATTCTCTTTTGATAAAGGGCTCAAGCAATTTTCAATTGCTTCTATAATGTGATTAATTCCATCTTTTTCATTGATTAGTAAATTACTAAAACCAGAATAACCTTGACTAATAATTTCACCTTCTAAATTATAAGCAATAGCTTCTGACTTCGTTCCTCCACCATCAAGACCTATAACATATTTCACTTAAATTGCCCCCTACCCTCTTTCGTCTATTCTATGACGATATGAACCGATTATTTCTCGGCTAATTTTTTATGTAAACGAATGATATGCTCTATAAGCTTTTGTTCACTCATTGCAGTCATTAAATGATCTTGAGCATGAATCATTAATAGCGACTTTTCACTTGGCTGACCATTTAATTCAGCTTGTATTAAAGTCGTTTGTGTTTTATGTGCATGACCAATTTCTTTATGAGACTCTTCGATTAAGCGATCTGCTGTTTCAAAATCATTTTTTTCCGCAGCCTCTAATGCCTCGTAAGCTAGTGATCTTGCATTCCCACCGTGTGATATAATTTCAAAAATTTCTTGTTCGTTAGTCATCATCATATTCATACTCCTTAATTTTTGTTTTGCTATCCTTATCGAGCTGCCAATTCTTCTTTATAAAATAATGGTAAGTATTCTTTATGAGCATCTAAAAGTGCATCTAGTACATCCTTTGCAGCTTCATCACTCGGAACTAAAGGATTAATCGTTAATGCCAATAATGCTTTATCATAAGAACCAGTAACAGCTGCCTCGGCTCCAACTCGTTCAAATGATTTAATCTGCTGAACTAATCCATTTATTTGAGGTGGTAATTCACCTACTGATATCGGAATTGGACCTTGCTTTGTAACGATACAATTTACCTCTACAGCCGATTCATTCGGAATTCCCTGTATTGAACCATTATTTTGAACGTTTAATACTTGGATATCCTTTTTATCGTTATAAATAGATGTAATTAAGCTACAAGCTGCATCACTATAATAAGCTCCACCTCGTTTTTCAAGCTGAGGCGGTTTAATAGCTAAATTCTCATCTTTATATAATTTAAATAAATCATCTTCCAACTTCTTAACAACCTCTGCTCGAGTAGTACCTGTTTTGAAAGATTCTAATTCTTCGTCTAATATATGTTTCGTTTTGTAATAGTAACGATGGTATGGACAAGGAAGTACACCTAATGACATAAGAAATTCTTTTTGCCATGGTAATGGAGCAATATTTTTCATGGTCATTTGTATTTCTGGATTTGCTAATAGCTCTAAGACATATTCAGTCACTTCTTTTCCATCAACATAAACATGAAGTCCATATACCATATGGTTTAATCCTGCAAAATCAATATGTACACGACTAATATCCACTTCTAACAATTTAGCAATCGTCATTGTCATATTAATTGGTACATTACAAACTCCAATTACCTTTTTATGTTTACTATATCGAAGTAATGCTTCTGTAACCATTCCAGCTGGATTTGTAAAGTTAATCAACCATGCATCAGGACAAAGTTGCTGCAATTCTTCAGCAATTTCAAGTAATACAGGTATTGTTCTTAAACCTTTAAATAGACCACCTGCACCATTTGTTTCTTGACCAATCATACCGAATTGTAAAGGTATACGTTCATCTTTAATTCTTGCCTCAAGTAAACCTACTCGCATTTGAGTCGTTACAAAGTCAGCATCCTTTAGCGCAAATTTTCGGTCTAACGTTAAATGAATTTCCATTGGAACTCCAGCTTCTTTTACCATTCGTTTAGCTAAATTACCAACAATCTCTAACTTTTCCTTCCCTGCTTCTATATCAACTAGCCATAACTCACTTACAGGTAGCTCGTCATATCTTTTAATAAAGCCTTCCACTAATTCTGGGGTATAGCTAGAGCCGCCACCTATTGTTACGATTTTAATACCTTTATTCATGATTATCTCACCTCATAATATTTTAAGAACTCAATATAGTATTCTTTTATAGTGGGAATAACAGAAAATAACTCATTATTGTACAAACAGCCGTAGAAACTAAAATAAATTTTAACGCTTGACTCTTATTCTTGTATTTCCCTTCAAGTTTTAAAACAACAAAAGGCAATCCAATACTACAAGCAATACTATTTGCAATAAATAATGATGTCTGGTAGGCAAATCCTATTTGTTGAAAAAGAGGACAAAGTAATAAATTGATGATTATTACGAGGGAGAAAAATATAATTGCACTTTTATAATTAAACTTTATAAACCAACTAGATTCTTTCAATCTGATCACCCTTTAAATTTAATAAAGAAAGGTCGAACTGTTCTAGAAAACAGTCCAACCTTTTTACTTTTATAATGAAATACTAGTATTTTTTTCAGTTACAGTCTCTACATTTTCTTCTTGTGCAAGCTTATTATCATAAACTTTAAAAAATGGTAAATACACAAAGAATGAAATTGCGATGTTAATGAATACTAGTACAATCGCTCTCCAGTCTCCTCCAGTAGATAAATATGCTCCAATAGGTGCAGGTAAAGTCCAAGGAACCATTATATAAGTAGGTTTTACAAACCCTGCAACAGTAGCAAAATATGATAGTGTTGCTGTAATAAATGGTGTTAATACAAATGGAATAATTAAAATTGGATTTAACACGATTGGTGCACCAAAAATTACTGGTTCATTAATATTAAAGATACCTGGAATAATCGCTGATCTACCAACAGCCTTTGTATACTTCGATTTTGAGAAAAATAACATTGCTAGTACTAGTCCAATTGTTGCTCCTGAACCGCCAATCCAAATAAACCATTGGAAGAAAGTTTCTGGTGCTACGTGAGGAATAGCATGTCCAGCCGCAACCGCTTCAGCATTTTTTGCTAAATATACTTCCCAAAGTGGTCTTGCCACCGTACCAACAATCGAGTCTCCATGAATACCAAAAATCCAGAAGAACGTAATAAAGAATACTGGTACTAATACTCCTCCAAGACTGTCCCCAGCGCTAACTAAAGGAGAGATTGCTTTATCAACTAAAGTATGTAAATCAATTTTAAGCACAACAGTTACTAAAGTTAATACGAATACAACAAAAGCAACAGGAATTAATGATTCAAACGAGCGAGCCACTGATGGTGGAACTGAATCTGGCATTTTAATCGTAATTTTCTTTTCCTTAAAGAACCTCAATGATTCAACAGCAAAGATTGACGTACACATTGCCACGAATAATCCGTGACCACCCATATTCCCCATCGGTAATACCATTCCAACTTTATCATCTAATTGAGGTGTTAAAGTTAATAAGAATGCTGCAGCCGATAATTGGGCACCTGATAATGGATCTAACTTGTAGTTTTTCGCTAAGTTATATCCAATACCATAAGCAATATATAGCGACATAATATACATTGTTAAACGATATGGAATTAGAATCTCAAAAATATGCTTTTTTGCCCAAATTGAGATTGCCCATTTTTCTGGTAATGGAGGAAAAGCAATAATTAAAAATAAAGAACCAATAATAATAAAAGGTAGTGCAGAAATAACTCCATCACGAATTGAACGCAAATGTTTTTGCTCAGAAATCTTTGCCATTGGGCCAGAAAGATTTTTTTCCATAAAATTAATAAAACCGTTCATGATTCTCCCCCTTTTTCATTTTTAATGTCTACTAAACTTATTTCTTAGTAATCTCTTGAACCATCGTTAATAATTTTGGTCCTCCCAGTGGTGTGTAAGCCATAGGCGGTATTACTTCACATGGAACGTTCGCTACATCTGCCTCAGCTTTAAAGCTATCAAAACGATGACGTACTTGTGGAGCAACCATCGCTACGTCCCAACCGTTTTTAACCTCTTCACCGAATTCTTGGGTTCCTACTGCTAGGACTTCCATTTGGATACCATTTTTTTCTGCTTCTTTTCTTAACGCATTCACAACAATTGCACTAGACATTCCGCCTGCACATACAAAAAGTACTTTCATTTTATTCCTCCTAGATCTAGATAAATTGTTTTTAAAAAAATACTGAATACACAAAATACTGAAAACGTTTTCTATAAAGTTATTATATTCCCACCAAAAATAAATTTCAATATTTTCCGAAAAAAAGTGAAATAAAATTTCAAAAAGATGTAAAAAATTTTTTCACATCTTCTTAAATATTAATCATTTAGTTTTCCTTAAACTGAAACTTACTCCAAGGATGTAAGAAATCTAATAGGAAGATTTCTTCCTCTGCAATGCGTCCAACCACATTCGTTTTCCCTGAATTCTCCATATCCTGTAGTGCTATTTGCAATTCACCTTTATACTGTCCATATAATTCATTTTCTATTAAAATATCGCCTCTACGAATAGGTGGAGTATAAGTAGGTTTAAACTCTTCATCTCTATATTTAACGCGAGACTGAGTTGAACGAATTAAGTAATCTGATACGTCCCCGCGGTAAAAATGAAACTCATCTAAAACAATCTTTTTCTCTAAATCTGTAATTGAATCATGTAAGTCAATATTTAGTGTAAATAAGTCTTTACCGTTCTGATTTAGCTCCGCAAGTTGTTTGAACTCTTCTTCAGATGCATAAGCATTTGCGATAATAACATCATCAATTAAGTCTGAATAAAATAAATGTTTCGCTTGCGTTACGACTGATAAATTACGGTGCATCTCTAAAGTACAAAGACCTTCTGATACTGGCCACGGTCCGTATGTTGCAGCTTGTGAATTAATAAATGCTGCTGTACGAATACCATGCTTTTTAAACTCTTCGCTACATTTTACGAAATGTGAATAGCTTAAACCTGCATAACGATGAGGATAAAAATTATGAGATCCGATTAAATTAGATTGATTAGGCTTATAGGCTAAAATATTTTCTAGATATTTCGTAGCATTACTCATGTTAATTTCAATTTTTAATCCATATGGATTATAAGTCATAATAGACTCTTCATTCCCAGTAAATCCCATATCAAGTCTAATTCCATAAGCTCCTAAGTCAGCAAAAAATGATAAATCATTATATGAAATATTTAATGTACCAAATACTCGAGGGGCAATATCAACAATGACTTCCATTTCTAAACTATTTGCATAATCAACTATTTCTTTGAACTCTTTTATAATCTGTTCCTTGTCACCATTTACTGATAATAAACATGTAAAGATTCGTTTAAAACCATATTGATGAGCTAATTTAATATAAGCCTTATCTTTTTCAACAGTTGAGTGCTCTGGATAAATTGAAATCCCTAATTTTTTCACGATGAATCCTCCTAGTATGGTATTGGTGTAATATTTCCTAAAACAACTAAACGATTTGCTTTTGTTGCTCCAGGTACATTACTTGGTAAACCGTTTAAAGTTTCATTTGCTAATATCGCAAAGGCAATTGCTTCTTTTGCATCCGAAGAAAAACCAATATCTTCTTGAACTATTACTTTGGAATCCACACCTAATAATTCTTGAAGCATACATAGTAGCGTTTTATTATGACTACCTCCGCCACCTACAATTACTTCATCAATTGGATGGTCTGGTAAAATATACTTTTTATAATTTTCAGCGATCGATTTTGCAGTAAACATCGTCATTGTAGTCACTAAATCAATTGGTGAGAGATCACTAAACTCTTCCAATATTTCATCAACAAACTGTGTACCAAATAACTCTCTTCCAGTTGTTTTAGGTATAGGTGCTAAAATATAAGGAATACTCATGCATCTTTCTAGTAATCTCTCATTTACATTACCTTTAGCAGCCAAATCTCCATTTGCATCATATGGAACATTAAAATAGCGCTTACAAATTTCATCAATAATCATATTACCTGGACCTGTATCAAAGGCTACTAAATCATCGATTGTAGAATTCCTTGGAATGATCGTAACATTACCAATCCCACCAATATTTTGTAGTAAACGCGTTTTAGTTTTACTTTTATAAAGTAATAACTCAGAATGTGGAACTAACGGCGCTCCATATCCACCAGCTGCCATATCCATCACTCGAAAATTAGAAACTACTTTCGTTTTTGTTTCATATGCAATAACTGCTGGCTCACCTAACTGTAATGTGGATTGAATGAATTCCCCATGAGCTTCAGGCTGGTGATAAATCGTTTGACCATGCGATCCAATAAATTCAAGTTGATCTAATGAAAATTCGTTTTTATTACAAATTTCCTTTACTGCTTCTGCAAAAGCATAGCCAAGCTTAAAGTTTAAACTACATAAATGCTGAGCGTTTGAAGAAACAAGTGTAATCGCATCTTGAATTTCTTTTAATAAACCTTCCTCAAGAGGAACTGTCATAAAATCAATCATTCTTACCTCTGTCTCAGGTCCACATCCAGTGATTTCTACTAAAGCTGCATCGATTCCATCTAAAGATGTACCCGACATTAACCCAACTGCATATCCCAAATCATTCACTCCTTCATATTTTTATTAATAATACCTTAAAACAGAATTTCAAATTTGTAAAAGAAAAGAGTGAAAGTTTATTTAGAATTTTTCAAAAAATAATTGTAGATGTTTTTTAGAAATTAGCAAATAGAAAAAGATTTTACAGACTGATTTAGTAGCTACACATCTACCAAGATTCATTTCATATCTAGCATAAAAATTTTCCGCATAATGCATTATTACTCATTTCACTCTCTCTCATAAAAATAATACTTAAAGAAAAAACCAAATAAAACTAATTACTAAAAACCCATTCATCACTTTGACAAATAGGCATAATTATCTTCTAAAAATTAGTAACTAGTAAAAAAGTATTGATTGAACAACAGAATAATTATACAATTCTTTACATAATCAAACATAAATTCTACCTAACAATAAGGAGTATCTAAGATGAAGCATTTAGAAACACAAATAGATGAATTAGCAGATCAATATTCTACGAGACTAATAGAGATCCGTAGACATTTGCATATGTATCCCGAATTAAGTAATCAAGAATTTCAAACAACGAATTTTATCAATCAACAATTAGAAAAAGCTAATATCAAAAAAATTCAGTTGAATAGTCAAACAGGAACTGCAGCCGAGATCAGTGGCAATTCAGGGCCGATTGTTGCCCTGCGAGCTGATATTGACGCACTTCCAATTCAAGAAGAATCTGATTTGCCATTTCGTTCAGTTATTGATGGAATCGCTCATATGTGTGGACATGATGTTCATACAACTATTACACTCGGAGTTGGATTTATTTTACAGGAATTAAAACACCTGATTCCTGGTACAGTTCGATTGATTTTTCAACCTGCTGAGGAGTCTGAGGGTGGCGCTGAGCAAATGATCGCTGAAGGCTTACTTAACGATGTAAAAGCTATTATCGGACTTCATAATATGCCGGATCTTCCAGTTGGTACGATTGGAATTAAAGAAGGCTTCCTAATGGCAAGTGTAGATGATTTTGAAATTAAGATTAAAGGGAAAGGCGGTCACGCAGCACTTCCTGAAAAAGCAATTGATCCGATCGTAATAGGCAGTGCAGTCGTCAACCTTTTACAAACTCTAGTTAGCAGAACAATTTCTCCAAAAGACTCTGCTGTCATAACAGTTGGATCGTTTCAAGCTGGGAATACAAATAATGTAATCCCTGAATTTGCAGTTTTAAAAGGCACAGTGCGAACTTCAAATGAAACAATTCGAAAGCAAATTCAAGAAAACTTTCAAACACTAGTTCAAAATCTTGTACATTCACTTGGAGGAGAAGTAGAAATAGATTATCAAGTATTACTGCCACCAGTATTTAACCATTCAAAAGTTACTTCGGTAGTACGAGAAGCAGCAATCTCAACAGTCGGAGCAGAAAATATTGTGACTGCAGAATCGACAATGGGCGGAGAAGATTTTTCATTCTATCAACAAAAAGTGCCTGGTTCTTATATATGGTTAGGCTCTGGAAATAAAGAAAAAGATATAACGTATGGATGGCATCATCCAAAATTTATGGTTGATGAAGATGCAATAAAAATTGGTGTAAAACTAATGGCCCGATCAGTATTAAATCTATTGAGGGATACAACTCTTGATAAGTAATAGACAAAAAGTGAAATCATTGATCGAGCAATGTTTTCACTTTTTTTTTCATATATTGGCTTGAAAGTGTTTTATAAACACTATGAGGTAGGTCTAATAGATTAGTTGTCATTCCTAAATATAAGTATAGCGAGCATAAATCCGAAAATTGTAACTAAACCACCAAATACACCGAAAATATATCGATTATGAAAATAGTCCTCAAATATTGTAGTTATAGTTGCATAAAAGGCACACGCAAAAGCCATTCGAGAAATACTCATTTTTCCTTTTAAATATTTTCTCATTAATTTTCTCCCTCTTTAAATTGCTATTTATTAATTCTATTTAATTGATAAATAAACCTTTCTTAATGAAAACTATAGCGCCTCTTAGACCAATAAAAATTTAAAAAACAAACATAAGATACTCCAATTTACCTAATTCTTTTACTAACTCTTCCTGCTTTTAATTTAATATTTTAGGACATTCATTAATATAATTACCATGTAGAGTTTATAGGGGGGATTATATGCCGGATTTTGTACAAACTGCCAATTTTGAGCATTCGTTCTGGTTACATGTGTTAAGAGATCATTCTCAATTTATATTGGATGCATTACCGTCTAAGCAAGAGGAAGAAATTAAGATTGCAAAATCATTTTACGTAATTTTTAATAATTTATTTACTAGGGTAAATAACAATGAAAATATGAACGAAATTACAATTCAAGCAGAAAAAAGTGCTTTAGCATTGCGCGATTTTAAACTTTCATTGCTAACGAAACATATAACTGACGCTAATTTTTCGATTTACTTAACACCTACATTTTTAAACCATATGGTTAATGAATTGGAAGAATATTTATTAGTACTATCTTACTTAAAACAAAATCAAACCCCACCTATCTTCAATGAACTTCATCATCATTTATTATGGGTGCTAGATGCGGCAGGTCATGCAGATGCCATTTATACGAATCTCGATGGTACAGAAAATATGCTAAGAAAGAAAAGTCATGAATTCACAAAGCATTTTGAACACTTTTATCTAAAAGCAGTAGAACTCACCGGATATTTACGTACTAAACTAAGTACATTTCCTGCATTAAAAAGAATGAACCAAGACGTAAAATTAGAAATTCAGCTATTTCAAATATTTCTAAAAGAAATCGAAGAATTAGATATTTCTAGCCAAATGTTGAGTAACTTTTCCGCTTTAATGGCAGATCATATGTACAGAGAAGAAATGTATTTCTTAAAAAAATTAGAAGAATCTTCATCCATTAATAATTAATTTTTTGAAAATTAAAGCACTCTATTAAACACGTAATATGGTGTGTTTAATAGAGTGCTCTTTTACTTTAATGAAATTATTGTTTTATTGAAATCCAGTTATTTTTAATTACTTTAATGACTGCATTTAAGCGATCTGGTACGTCTAATTTCATCAAAATATTGGCGACGTGGTTTTTGACTGTTTTATTCGAAATAAATAATTCCTTACCAATTTGGATATTTGAAAAGCCCTTTACTAAAAGGTGAAGTATTTCGTATTCTCTATTTGTAAGTAGTTCTTTTATATATGAATCATTGGGCGGCATAAAATGGATTGAATTATCCTTAAGAAACTTGTACTCTTTTATCAATTCATTCGTAAAGCGATTGTCTACCATGAATTGTCCACCCTGCACTAGCTTAACAGTATTCACTAAATATGCCTCGTCAACATCTGTTAAACAAATACCTTTTACTCCTACATTCAATAAACGATCTATTTCATAAAAGTCTAAAGAGTTTTTAATGGTAATAATTTTCGAAGAATCATCATGTAACATAATACTTCTTGCATGCCTTACCATTTCTTCTCCCGAAACTTGAGTTATAAGAATTGAATTACTTACTTCCTGCAACGAAAAACTATCTTCTAAATTAATTTTAATAGCATTTATTCGATTAAATTCTAATATTGTACGAATACCCGCAACGAAAAGCGAATTTTCAACAAAAATAACAGTATTATTATTTCTTGGATGATTTGGAACTAATTTTGCTAACATTACTGCCACCTCCAATTTGCAAATTTTTTATAGCAACATTTGTATTGTACATATTTGAATTGATTAAATAAATTAAATATTTTTGAAATTAAAGTTAAGTACTTCTTAAACATAAGATTATTTTTATTAAAATTTAAACTAAATCGTTAAAATAAAGGATTCAAAAACTTACGGTCTTATATTATGATATCTATGTACAGATATTTTTTTATTACTATAATTTTCCCAAGGAAATATTTTACTTTGCAACGTTTCAACTTCTTGCTTCTTTAGTAAAAAGAGATTACGAACAAAATTCAAGAATTATTTTAATAATATAAATTTACCTATGTACAAGATTTTCCAGTAAAAAAGGTGTATCATTAAACTGTTTTCTTATCTTAAGTGTTCCTTCATACCATATCCACAATATAATTTTATTAGCTCCTCAAAATTAATGAAATTACTAAATTTTAATCAACGATGTCCACTATCTTTTAAGTTTTTATGTTCTTAAATTACTACATGTTTTAGAATTTTTTATTATTAGGAGATTACTATGAATTTCGAACAATTAGAGTATATTGTTTATGTAGCAAGTGAAAAATCAATATCTAAAGCTGCCGAAAAGTTATATATCTCTACATCAGCTATAAGCCAATCTATTTCACAACTAGAAAGAGAGTTAAATATAACAATATTTAATCGTTCAAGGATAGGAACTACTCCTACTCCTGAGGGAAATATTGTAATAATGAAAGCAATAAATATATTATCGAATATTAAGCAATTAAATGAGGAACTTTTTAACTTAAATATAAAAAAAGAAAAACAGTTAAAAATCGCTGCAGCAACAGCATTTTTTGATATTTTTCAAGAAGCAGTAACAAACTTCAATTTAGAAAATCCTCAAATCTCCATTGACGTTGAGGAAATGCTTCAAGAGCAGTTACTAAAAAGTTTTAATCCAGATCGTTATGATGTTGGTTTTCTACCAATAGAGAAAGAAGAATTAGATAAATATCCAAAATTGGGTAAAAAGTTAATCAGTAGAGCTAGAGTAGGTATAGTAGTTGGAAAGAATTCAAAATTATTCAATTATGAATATGTAACACCTGCAGATTTAAATAATGAGAAAATAGTAATATTAAAAAATACAAAAAATGGCATAGTAAAAAAGTTTTCAAAATGTATTACGAATCATGTTATCTTAACTACAAATAACCCTAGACTACTATTAAACGTCGTTAAGGAAAGTGCTGGTTTTTCATTTATTCATGAGTTTACAGTAAAAAACTACCCTACATTTCGTAATGATGAACTCAAAGTAATACCGATTACATATACTGATGAAACTAATTACATCTATCAGGATATATGGGCTATTTATTCGCGTGAACATGGACTATCAAGTTCATCCAGTGAGATTATTAAACACATATTATTTCAGTTAAATAAATAATGAAAAGGAATAGGAACAACCCATCTAAAAGGCTTTCTATTCCTTTTTCATATTATTTATAAGTAACAAATGCAATCTGAACAGATATAATTTATAATAAGTAAAAAGTTTTCATGATTTCTTTAGGAGGTGATCTATTATGACAAGTACTGTTAGTTTGTCAGATAAATCAACATCCCATGCAAAGCCTAGATTTAGAAAGGCGATACTTTGCATGGGCAGGTTTTACTAATCGCCCAAGTAAGCAGTTCTGATTCAACGGCTTTGCACCTTATTTACTAAATAAGAATAAGGGGCTGGCAAAGATGGCATATATAAAAGCGACTGCTATTTTACCTGAAAAGTTATTATTGGAAATACAAAAATACGTACAGGGAGAAACACTTTATATTCCAAAAACTGAAAAAGTCCACAAAAAATGGGGCTCACGTTCAGGAACAAGAAAGCTAATTGATAATCGAAATAAAGCAATTAAAGAAGCATTTAAAAACGGTCAATCAATTGAGCAACTAGCGAAAGAATATTTTCTCTCAATCGAAACGATAAAAAAAATTGTATATACTAAATAAATCAAAAAACACTGATTAATATCAGTGTTTTTTTCATGCTGTTGAAAACAACCTTATCAATTAAATTACCAAATTTTCGTAAAAGGAGTAGAGTGATGTTGATTTCCACTACAGGATGCTCGCTTTCCATGGGGCNNCCCTCCGTTCCAATCAACTTGTTCATCAAAAAAAGTTTACAATAAATCCTAATCAAATAGCCTTTACTTAGAGTAGCCTAAATGTTGTATATTAATTATTAATCAGCTTGTAGGTCAATTAATATCGAACATTAATTAAACTATTAAATTGAATCTGTTTTTCTAAAAAATTAGCTCATAATATTTTTAACTTCTGAAAAAAATCATTACATTTGTTATTGGATTCATGAAATTGTTCGAAAATATTAACATATAAAACCATTAATAGATCATCCAAAAAATGATTAATTTCATCATTAAATAAATGTTCATTAATGTCATTTTTCCCTATTGACCATTTTATATTTCAACACTCTGACAAAACACTGAATCAATATTTTTTTATGGCAACTTTGTTTATTAGATAAACTCAACATATATAAATTCGCTTTTTTGATGTAAATTAAAGATGTTAAGTTATAAATCGAACTTTCCTCTCAAATTAGGAGTGATATAAATGAAACCTTTTATTAGAACAGAACAATATAATTTTATTAAACATCAACTTCAAGTCTTAACAAATGGACATTCTACAGTAAATGATAAAACTGTTTTAAATGCTTTACATTCACTAGTTAATGATAGAATTCTAAGTTTATTTCCTGAACTAACTGAAGAGCAACATCTACTCTTCAATCCAATTAGCACAATTAAAAATTCTGATCAAGCAGATGTTTTACTGAACCAACTAAAGCCTTATATAATTCCTTTTAAAGAAGTATCAGAACAATCCATCAAAAAGCTATTTCCAAAAGCAAAAAAATTAAAGCTTCCCTTATTACAAAATATTGATTTAGTTGAGACAACATATATCGGATGGGATGACTTAGGCTCGAATTCTAAGTTTATTGTCACATATTTAAATGACAAACTAATTGGTTTACAAGGTACCTTTAATCCTATGAAAAAAAGAGGCAACTGCACAATATGTAATAAATACGGTGACTTAGGATTATTCATGACAAAAACAAAGGGAAAAATTGAAGGTACTTTTACACAAAGAGGAAATTACATTTGCAAGGATAGCCAAGTATGCAATCAAAATATTATGTCGCTAGATAAACTGCATGATTTTATTATGTTGGTTAAGTAGCGAAAACTAAAAAATCGCTTAGTGCTACAAACCTAAGCGATTTTTTATTATTTATCATTTATTCTACGTTAGTATCTGTTGATTTCTTTTTAGAGAGAAACCAACCACCTAAAGCGATTAATAGCATGACTGACCAGAAAATCGTATTCCAGATTGGTCCTTCAACGAAATGATGTGAAATAATGTGTAGAGATGGATGTGCCAAAGTATGCATTAGTAGTTTAACCCCTACCCATCCAACTAAAAGCATAGCTGCTGTTTCTAAACTTGGACGTGTTGTCAACAATTTAACAAAAATACCTGCCGCAAAGCGAATAACAATTAAACCGGCAATTGCTCCAATAACAATGACAATAAATTTAGAACCATCCATGCCACCTATATTACCCATTTTTGTATTAGGTAGATCAATGACTAGCGCTACTGCTGCTAAAATAGAATCGATCGCAAATGCAATATCTGCTAATGATATTTGAGCAACTGTCATCCCAAAGCTTTTTTCCTTTTTTCCTTTATCATCATCATGCTTTTTAAATAAATGCTTTAATGCTATGAAAATTAAATACGCCGCTCCGATTGCTTGAACCTGCCATACATTAAAAAGAAATGAAATAATAAAGATGGCACCGATTCGAAAAATAAAAGCTAAAAGTAAACCAATATTGATCGCTTTCTTTTGTTGTTCCTCTGGTAAATGTTTTGCCATAACAGCAAGTACTAGTGCATTATCGGCCGATAATAACCCCTCTAATAAAATTAGAATTATTAATACCCAACCGTACTCTAATAACAAAGTTGGTTCCATGTTTTCCCCCTATTTAATTTACTTTTAACTTATTTTTAACCACTTTTTAATTATATTCCCTTTTTTATAAATTCCTTATCCAAATTTTTGAATATTCTAGTACAATTTTCACCATTCACACCTTTATCACCTTCAAGATAGTTGACTTAGTCAACTTTATTAGTTTATATTATTAGTAATCTAAAATTTCAGAATATTAAAGGTGAGAAAAATATGAATTATGTTGAAAAAATACGCAAATTTAACAGACATTATGCTAATGTATTGGGAAAAATTGATCAAGAAATCTATAATCACCCTTTTCCATTAACCGAAGCTAGAATCATAACGGAAATCAACGAGAACCACGGATGTACTGCCACAGATATTATCGAAAAACTCGGCATTGACCGTGGTTATTTAAGTCGCATTATTCAACGATTCGATGATGAAAACATCATTTCAAAAATCCAATCTCCTGAAGATAAACGTCAATATACACTTCATTTAACAGCAAATGGAAACGAAATCTACAATAAATTAGTTAATGATGCGAACATTGGAGTAGAAAGTATGATTCAAAGCCTTTCTACTCCTGAAGTAAAAGAGCTAGTTAAATCAATGGAAACAATTGAATCCATTTTCTCTTTAAATCAGACACCTAATCCTGAAATTTTGATTCGACCATTTAAACCTGGCGATGTTGGGTATGTCGCTTATATTCATGGAAAGATTTATAGTACAACCTACCAATTTGGACGTGTATTTGAATATTATGTAATGAAAGGATTAAGCGAATTTTTATTGAATCCTAATGGAGGCGAACTTTGGGTCGCTGAAGTAAATGGAGAAATCGTCGGATCAATTGCTATTACAAAGACAAATGAGTCAGTAGCACAACTTAGATGGTTTGTATTAGATGAAAAATCCCAAGGATTAGGTATCGGTAAAAAGCTAATCGAAACAGCACTCAACTTCTGTAAGGAAAATCAATTCGAACATGTATTTTTATGGACTGTAAGCACATTAGAGACCGCACGTCATCTATATAAAAAATATAATTTTACTTTAACTGAAGAAAAACCTAACTTTGAATGGACTGGATCTGAGTTAATTGAGGAAAGATGGGACTTAGTACTTTCATAAAAAAGTAATGATATAAGATTATACGGGATAACTTTTAGACGTTAAGACGGAGAAAATAATGAAAAACAAATTGATAAAGATTATAAAAATATTTTCAATCATTGTAGGGATTATAACAGCTATCTGTTTAGCTGGTTATTATACTTTAGATTATTTATTTGGAGATATGTGCGGAAATGAAATTACCCATAAAGAAGTTTCTCCTAAAGGCGATAAGGTAGCTTATATTTTCGAAAGAAATTGTGGTGCTACAACTGGATATTCGTATCATCTATCTATAATGGATTCAGATCAGAAGTTAACGAATAATTCAGGAAATACATTTGTTTCAGACGATTTATTTAAAATAGATTGGATAAATAATAAGAAAATACAAGTTAATTATCCAAAGTCCACTAAGACGTACGAAATGGATCAACACGTAAACGGAACTAAAATTATCTATGTAGGAAAATAATGTTATTTTTTCAATAATAAAAGAGCATCGATTAAGATGCTCTTTCTACTTATATTGCCATATCTACACAAAACCTAAATAACTTTTTGTAATATAAGGATAAATGATTTTGCCATTTAAACTGTACTTATTAAATAAATTTGTAAGTGCAGTTCGATATGGTTCAAATTCTTTTTCCCCATTTAATGGAGAAAAAGAAGAAGATAAGTTTCTACCTAAAAATCCTTCTAAATCCATTTCCAAATCATTTCTATAAACCAGCGTTTCATAGTTCCCGTTTTTAAAAAATTGGTTAGTAACATTTGGGGGCTCTTCTATTCCACCACTAAACCCATTAAACTTAGGACAAGTTGCTTTGCAAATCTCCTGCAATTCAGTCATTAATGGACTTAATAAATCTTTACTATTCCAAACTAGAGATACTTTTGCATTCTCTTTTAGGATCCGTTTGCATTCTAAACGGAAATTTTCTTTATCAAACCAATGAAATGCTTGCGCTACTGTTATTAAATCAACGCTATTATTTTTTAAAGATGTATTTTCAGCTCTTGCATTAATTGACTTATATTGATCGTATTCCTTCAAGGCCTTCTCTGCGATTCCTCGCATATCATTATTTGGTTCAATTGCTAAAACAGTTAACTTTTTTTCAAGTAAAAGCCTAGTTAAAATACCCGTACCTGAACCAATGTCTGCAATAACACTCCCCTCATTTAAATGATTTTCTGAGAGTAAATAATTGATATATTCTTTAGGATAACTTGGGCGAAACTTCGAATATAGATCTGCCTTACCAGTAAAATTTTCAATCAATACAAAACACCTTCTTAAAAAATGTTTTTTAGGTTAAATTTGATGAGCATGAAGTCTAGCAAATATCCCATCTTCCTGTGATAGTAGTTCTGTATGGGTACCATCTTCAGCAATTCCTTCTTCAGTAATGACTAAAATACGATCTGCTTTTTTAATTGTACCTAATCGATGGGCAATGACTAATGTTGTTCGATCTTTTGATAAATCATTCAATGCCTCTTGAATAATTGCTTCTGTCTCTGTATCTAATGCTGAGGTAGCCTCATCTAATATTAGGATTGGTGGATTTTTCAAAAACATTCTAGCAATTGCTAATCGTTGTTTTTGTCCTCCAGAAAGCTTTAATCCTCTTTCACCAATTTGAGTTTCATAACCATCAGGCAATGAAGCAATTAAATCAGTTAAGTGGGCTTTTCTAGCTGCTTCTTCTATTTCTTCATCGGTTGCATTTAACTTACCGTAAGCTATATTTTCTTTTAATGTACCTGTAAATAAAAAGACATCCTGTTGTACGATTCCAATATTTGATCGCAACGATTCTTTCGTCATGTTTCGAATATCAATTCCATCAATTGTGATCGCACCGTCTAAAACATCATAAAATCTTGGAATTAATGAGCAGATTGTTGTTTTCCCTGCTCCTGAAGGTCCTACAAAAGCAATTGTTTTACCGGCCTCAATAGAGAAGGAAAGATCATTTAAGATTCTACGTTTGTTTTCGTAACCAAAAGAAACATTTTTGAACTTAATATCCCCTCTTAGATTAATTACTTCAATTGCATCAGGAGTATTTACAATGTCTGGCTCGTTATCAATCAATTCAGTAAAACGTTTAAAGCCTGCCATACCCTTTGGATATAATTCAAGTAAAGCACTAATCTTATCAATCGGTTTAAATAAAATGTTTAAATATAAAATAAACGCTACTAATTCTCCATACGATAAAATTTTCGTAAAACTTAACCAAGCTCCAAAAACTAGAATAACAAGTGTCATTAATCGAGTAGATACATAGATTCCTAGTAAATTCACACTCATAACTTTATAAGCTTTTAGTTTCGTTTTACGGAAGTATTGGTTATTTTTATTAAATCGTTTCATTTCATATTGTTCATTCGTAAAAGATTGAACTACCCTCACGCCTGAAACACTATCTTCAACTTGTGAATTTACATTCGCAATATTTCCATACATTTTACTCCATGATTTATTCATTTTCATGTTTGAGTAGGAAATCAACCATACTAAAAATGGAACGATTATGATTGCTACTAATGCAAGCTTCACATTAATTGCTAGCATAATCCAAAATGCACCGATGAAGGTCATAATTGCAATAAATAAATCCTCTGGACCATGGTGCGCTAATTCACCAATATCCATTAAATCATTTGTAATACGGCTCATTATATGACCAGTCTTCGTATTATCAAAGAAACGAAAAGATTGACGTTGAACATGATTAAATAACTCACGACGCATATCAGTTTCAATATTAATACCAAGTTTATGGCCCCAATAATTTACTACAAATTGCATACCAGAACTTACTAAGTAAAGTACTAAAAGTCCAATACTAATTGAGATAATTTTACTCCAATTCCCTTCAGGCAGCAGTTTATCAATAAACCAAGACACTGCTAGAGGAAATCCCAGCTCCATTAATCCAACTAATATTGCACAAAAAAAGTCTATATAAAATAGCTTTTTGTGCGGGCGATAATAACTAAAAAAACGTTTAATCAAAATACAGCACCTCGAATTCTATTGATTAATCTAGTCGTTAGATGTTAATACCTTACCACATGTGTTTTAAGTGTGCTATCATTTCAGAATTTTCCAACTAACCAACAAAAATATCGGAAAACTGAATTCATTAAACAAGTATAAAAGACCAATAGTCTCATACTTTAATAAAGTATGTACTAATTCATTTACCTGTTTAAATGTCGAATTGTGCTTTTAAATATTTTGTAAATTCTAAATAAAATGTGTTTTATTTTCAAGATTACTGTGTTACGATTCAACTTGTGTGTTACTGGATATTTTTACCATAAAGGGGGATAACTTGAATGTCGTGGTTTACAAAATGGGCCTTTAATAATAAAGCCGCCATTACCTTTTTATCAGTTCTCATTTTATTAATTGGAGTACTAAGTTACAAAAAGCTTCCGATGGAATTCCTACCTGCAGCAGACCAACCAATTGTTTCTGTCATTGTTATGGGCCAAGGTACTGATTCGAAAACAATGGAGGATCAAGTAACTACTCCGATCGAAAATGCCGTCTCTGGTGTGAAAGGTAAAAGTCATATTTATTCGAGCACAAGCAATGGTTTTTCAAAAATTGATGTATATTATGAATCAGGAACAAATATGAAGGATGCTAAACAAGAAGTCCAAGAATCTTTAAATAAAATCACTCTACCTCAAAATGTTAGTAAACCTACAATTGTACAATTAAACACTTCCATGATCCCTATCGCAGATGTTGCAATCACTTTCGAGGATGGATTAAGTCCAAATAATATTGATTTTGCAAACAAAAAAGTTATTCCATATTTCAAAGACATAAAAGGCGTAGCTGACGTTCAAACATATGGTACAGAAAAATCTTTTGTTTCTGTAAAAATCGATAATGCGAAGCTCACGCAGAATAAAGTATCACTAGAAACAGTCATGGGTATTATTCGAGGCCAAAATTCTGCAGTTTCAGTTGGCGAAGGTATTATAAATGATAAAACTAGTAATATAAAAGTTGTTGGGAATTTAGATAATATAGACAAAGTAAAGAGTCTTATGGTCGCTGATCATGTTAAATTAGCTGATATTGCAACTGTTGAAGTGAAAAAGCCAGCAAACAATCTAACAAGAATCAACGGAAAAGACGGGTTATTATTAATCGTCACAAAGGATAGTAATTCTAATGCTGTTAGTATTACAAAGGATGTAAGAGAAGCTACTAAACACTTAAATAAGAAATATAAAAATATGAATTCAGATGTCATGGTCGCAACATCGGATATGGTTAAAACTTCTGTACATGCAATGATTAAGGAAGTTTTACTTGGTGCATTATTTGCTACGATTGTCATCATGCTATTCTTAAGAAATGTACGTTCAACACTAATTACCATTGTTTCAATTCCGCTATCGCTATGTTTAACATTATTTTTACTTGCAGAGTCTGGTATTACACTGAATGTTTTAACACTCGGTGGAGTAGCTGTAGCAGTTGGACGATTAGTTGATGATAGTATTGTCGTTATTGAGAATATTTTTAGAAAAACTCAATCAGAGAAATTTTCTGTTCAAATGATTATTGATGCTACGAAAGAAGTCGGAAGTGCAATCACAGCCTCAACTTTAACGACTGTTGCTGTATTTCTACCAATAGGAATTATTAGCACGGGGCTTAAAGATTTTATGCTTCCTTTTGCTTTAACCATTACTTACTCTTTATTAGCTTCATTATTTGTTGCATTGACGGTCGTTCCATTATTAAGTGCATTCTTCCTTAAAAATGCTAAATTAAAAGCACATAATCCTTCATTACGATATAAAAAAGTTCTTACTTGGTCATTGAATCATAAATGGGTAATTGTTGTCGTTTCATTATTATTATTTGTCGGCTCAATTGGTACTTATTTCGCTATGCCAAAAGGGGCAACAGATAATTCTTCTTCAGATTTTGTTCAAACAACTTTAACGTATCCGAGTGATACACCAGTCGAAAAAGTAAAAGAAAACACTCTTAAACTAGAAAAGTATATTCTTGAACAAAAAGGGATAAAAGGAGTTTACACTCAATTAGGTAGTACAGCTGATGCTGCAAAATATGGAGATGTCCGCTCTTCTACTCAAGCAATCTATTTAATTACATTAGACGATAAAAAACTTACTGACCAAGTCGTAAAAAAAATCAACACGCAAAAGTCTAACTATGCAGATGCAGAATTAACTACGATGGCATCTAGTTTATTTGGAGGTTCTAAAACCCAAATTACGATCGATGTGGTCGGAAATAATTTAAATGATTTAGAGAATACCGCAGGCGAAATTAAAAATAAGATTAAAAATATTGATGGAGTTAAAAAGGTAACTACAAATGAGGAAGATAAAAAAACTGTTTATTCTTTAGAGGTTGACCCTTCCAAAGGTAATGCAGAGCAACTATCACAACAATTATTTGTTATGTTGAATCGAAGTCCACTTGGTACAGTTACAATTGATCAACAACCGACTGATGTTTATCTTGAACCAATATTAGAACCTAAAACTCCTGAGGATATAAAATCAGTACCGATTATGACGAAAACTGGAATGATTCCAGTATCATCAGTAGCTACACTAAAAGTAGAAGAAAAGTCTTCTAATCTATATCATAAAGATGGCGATCCGTATTTAAGTATTTCTGCCGAAGTAAAGCCAGATAAGCTTTCAAAAATTAATGCAGATTTAAATAAAGTTATTTTTGGAGATAAAAAATCAAAAGGCATGAAAATTGCTGATGGTGTAAATGTATACATTGGTGGGGCTCTTGCTCAACAATCACAAGATTTCTCAGATCTATATATGATCATGCTTGTCTCAATCGGATTAGTTTTCCTAATCATGATTATTACATTTAAAACATTCCGTGCACCAATTGCTATACTATGTTCTCTACCTTTAGCGGCGATTGGAGCTGTGCTTGGATTAATTATAAGTCGTATATCCGTTGAACCAACAGCACTATTAGGAGCACTGATGCTTATCGGAATTGTCGTGACAAACGCAATCGTATTACTAGATCGAGTAAAACAAAAGGAAAAACAAATGATTCTTCGTGAAGCAATTATCGATGCTGCAGTAACTCGTATTCGACCTATTCTTATGACGGCTGTTGCTACAATTTGCGCAATGCTACCATTACTATTCAAAAAAGCCGAAACTGGTAGCCTTGTATCCCAAAGCCTTGCAGTTGTAGTAATAGGCGGACTAACTGTTTCAACATTATTAACACTAATTGTCATCCCTGTTATTTATGAGTTACTTTATTTTAGAAAGTCTAGAAAACAGCGTAGACAGCAAGATACTAGTAAGCCAGTAAGTTTGTAAATAAAAAAGGGATATCTCGTTTTTTAGAGATATCCCTTCTTTGGTTAAAGATCCTCAATTTTTGAACTCGGTTAAATTCAAATTAAAACAAAAACACAAGGAAAATGAATTAACCTTGTGTTTCTTGTTTATACCAGCATCAACTTCCTGGAGGTTTTGGATCATCTTCCTGCTTATTTGATGCGTAAATTTCATTGTTTGGCGAATAATGACTTTGAATCGTATTTATTCCTACACTCACCAGAACAGTAATAACTAAGGAAAGAGCGATAAGTTTAATCTTCTTTTTCATCTGAGAACTCCTGTATTATGTGTCTTCTTCATTTGATGTAAACTGATTTGTAAATACTTATTAGCTAAAAGTGTGTCGCCTTGTCTTTGGTAATATTCAGCAATTCGTTCACTGTATTCATAAACCTTCATTCGATTACCATGTTTCTCCATAATTGGTAAGCCGTCTGCCACTAAATACAGGATTAGTGCCTTCTCTTCATTTTTTGCTTCAAAATATAATACTCGTAATTTCACATATTCTATTCTTGTTGTATCTTCGAATGACTCTAGTTCTTGTTCTAACATATTCACAACTTGTTTATTTTTTTGTAGCTTTAGCAAATGAGTAGCAATATTACCTATTGTAAGGTAATAACTCTCAGTATATTTCTCTATTAACGCAAGTGATTTATAATAACACTCCAACGCTTTTTCTGAAAAATTTTGTGTCCCATATAAAAAACCTAAATTATGCCAAGCCATTTCTTCAATTGTTGTGTTTTGAATTAATTCTGCATCATCTAGTATTTCTTTTAATAAATTTTCTGCTCTTTCATATTCACCTGTTTCAGTTAAATGGATTGATAAAATTGTTTTCACATCTAACATTCTAATAATATTATTTCTTTTTTTGAAAACTTCAAGAGCTTTATTACCGAAATAGATTGCTAATGCAGATTGTCCTAATCTACAATGCATTAAGGATTTTAAATAATAATATTCAGTAATGTCGTCACGATACTGTTTTCTTAAATCTTTTACCTCTTCCAGTAAGTCTAAAGATTTAATAAAATTATTCCTTTTATGATTAAAAATTGCATTTAAAACATTCCAAACAAATAGTTCAAACTCAGAAAACATCTTCGTATTTTGACCCATTTTTTCAATTAATTTCTCTGCCAAATCGACCTGATTTAAAAACAAAGTATACCTTAGCATGTATAATTGATATACATAAAGTAATTCTGTATATTGGACGAACTCCTTATATTCTGTGAGATCTAGATAGAGTATATTTGCTTTTTTATGATGCAGTCGTTCAATTGCATCATAGAACTCCTGTAGTTTTAATTTAATGTGACTAACTTTATTTTTTTCATCTTCAATTGATATACCTAGCTTCATACACAATAAGTTTAAGGTTTCGATATTAACCTCTTTTGAGTTGTTCTCTATCTTACTTAAATGAGAAATTGAACAAATTCCATCACATAGTTGTTCTTGTGTCATCTGTTGTTTTTTTCGATGGTAATTAATAATTTTTCCAATTTTCATAGGTATTTTCCTTAAATATTATTTTAATATTGTTAATATTCATTATAGTGTAAAACCACTCCTATTTCATCTTACATTTTTTCCCAAGATTATAAAACTCTAATTATATATATATACTAAAAAAGCATAGAGCCTAATACAGACTCTATGCTCACGCTGTTGAAAAACAACCTTGTCAATTAAATTACTAAATTTTCGTAAAAGGAGTAGAGTGATGTTGATTTCCACTACAGGATGCTCGCTTTCCATGGGGCNNTTCCCGCTTATCCCATAGGAGTCGATCATCCTTCCGTTCCAATCAACTTATTCATCAAAGTAAGTCTGCAATAAACCCTAATCAAATAGCCTTTACTTAGAGTAACCTAACAGTTGTTTTGTTTATTAATCAGTTTGTATGTTAATTAATATCAAACATTACTTAAACTAATTAATTGAATTTGTTTTTCTAAAAATTAGCTCATATTTTTTTAATTTCTGAAAAAAAATCATTACTAGTGTTTTTGGAATCATGAAATTGCTCAAACATATTAACATTTAAAACCATTAATAGCCATCCAAAAAATGATAATTTTAACATTAAATAGATGTTCATTTAATGTCCGTTTTCCCTATTTACCATTATATATTTCAACACTCTGAGCATAGAGTTGTCCTATAAAGACTCTATGCTAGTTAATTAAATTACTCTATAATAAATCAATCACTCTTGGTAGTTTTACAGTAGATAAAATTAGTGTCTCTTTTACTCGATCTTTGGCGTAAGAAGAATTGTTTAGTATCTCGTGATCAAGATATCCAGGATGGCACATGACTTCAACAGATTGACCGTTCTGAACCCGTGTTAATATCTTTTCAAAATAATCATCTGTCACGCCTTCCCCATAGAAATCATGAAGAAATACATCCGTAAAAGGAGCGACTCCTTGTAAAGCATTTTCAGAAATACGTCTAGCACTTAAATTATATTTTTGAGCTAACTTCTGTACGACTGGTAAAAACTCAGGTACGGTATGAACATGGTGGTGGCTATCAAAGTGGGTTGGTTTTAGGCCCGATTCTAAGAATTTTTCTATTTGTGCAGTCCATTCTCTTTCTAATTCATCCAGTGATATATTTTTATCTTCAAAGAATTCATGTCTACTTTTAAAATTACCATGTTCATTAACAAGTGTTGGAACATCATTTAAAAGGGGCTTTCCACATGTTAGAACAAGATGGATTCCTACTTGAAGGCTTGGATTTTCTTTTGCTAGCTCTACTGCGTGACTTACGCCGGGCATATTCATCATCATCGTAGCTGAGTTAACAACCCCATTTTTATGTGCATCAATTATTCCATAATTAATTCCCCTTGAATAACCAAAATCGTCTGCATTCACAATTAATTTAATCATTTAACTTTCACCTCTTTAAAAAATTGAGGTAAGTATTTTTTATGTGCTTCTAGCATTTCATCAACAATTTCCTTAGCAACTTTATCCGATGCCACTAACGGGTTAATCGTTAATGCTAGAATTGCCAAATCATAATCACCTGTTACCGCTGCTTCACAAGCTACTCTTTCAAATGATTTGATTTGTTGAACGAGCCCTCTTACAGATACCGGTAAATCCCCCATTACGATTGGTTTTGGCCCATCCTTTGTAATGACACAGCTAACCTCTACTGCTGAGTCATTAGGAATACTAGCAATCGAACCATTATTCATCGTATTAACTGGTTGAATATCACCTTTATCATTATATATAGAAGAAATTAAGCGAACCGCCGCATCACTATAATAGGCTCCTCCGCGTTTTTCGAGCTGAGGTGGTTTGATTGAGAGGTTTGGATCTTTATAAAGTTCAAAAAGATCATCCTCTAATTTTTTAACAACTTCAGCACGAGTCCCTACAGTTTCGGCATTTTTTATATCTTTTTCAACCATTTCACGAGTTTTATAATAATAGTTATGATAAGGACAAGGTAGTGCATTTAAAGCACGAAGAAACTCAGGTTCCCATCCATATCCTTGAATATTCTTAACAAAACTAGAGTTTTCTGGATTCGTTAATAATTCAATGACTTGTTCTTTTACACTTTCACCGTCAACAAACACATCTAATCCATAAACCATATGATTTAATCCAGCAAAATCAATCCGAACACGAGAATGCTCAACATTTAATAATTTGGCAATTCCCATTTCCATTCCAATTGGGACATTACATAAACCAACTACTTTTCGATGGTCGGTGTAACGAAGTACCGCTTCAGTAACCATACCAGCGGGATTCGTAAAATTTACTAACCACGCATTTGGACATAGATCCCTCATATCTTTTACAATATCTAAAATGACTGGAATTGTTCGCAAACCTTTAAATAATCCTCCTGGTCCATTTGTTTCTTGACCAAGTACACTATATTTTAAAGGTATTCTTTCATCCTTTGCCCTCGCATCTAACAAACCAACGCGAAATTGCGTTGTAACAAAATCAGCATCTTTAAGTGCCTCTTTTCGATCAAGTGTCAAATGAACTTCTACTGGAAGACCTGCCTTTTGAAACATTCGTTTTGCTAATTGACCAACAATCTCTAATTTCTCTTTGCCTTCTTCAACATCTACAAGCCATAGCTCTCGTAATGGAAGCTCATTGTACCGCTTAATAAAACCTTCCACTAACTCTGGAGTATAACTAGATCCTCCACCAATTGTCGCAATTTTGATTGATTTTCCCATCCTATGTAGCCTCCTTTTATTGGTTGCTTACCTCTTGCCGCAGTTCAATAATCTCCCTTGCTAAATCTTTAAGTGTCATTGCTGTCATTAAATGATCTTGTGCATGAATTAATAGAATTGGCGTATCAAAATCTTCTCCACCAGCCTCTGCTTGAATCAATTGAGTTTGAAAGCGATGTGCTTGACTAAACTCGCGATCTGCCTCTGCAAGCTTCTCAAAAGCTAGCTCAAAATTCTTTTCTTTTGCTGCATACATTCCCTCCATTGAAAGACTTCTAGCATTTCCACTATGCAAGATTAACTGAAAGGAAAGGTTGTACAATTCTTCTTTTGTCACTAGAATCACACCCTTTACTAGAATGTAAGAATACAATACCAAGAGCCTGCCTATAGGCAAGCTTCCAGTGTGTTTACACAGAATCAAAAATCTAAAGGTGCCCAGACAAATTGAAAGCGAGCGCTTAGCAGGTAGTCTGGGCAATCCCCTTTTTTGCTTTTCTTATTTTGGTGAGCCTTGTTCAGTTTGTAAATTTTGTTTATCCCACATTCTAAAGAATGGGAAGTAAATTAAGAATGCTATAACAAGATTAATCAATTGCATTGCAGAGCCTCTCCAGTTACCTCCAGTTGCTAGCCAACCGCCGATAATTGGTGGAGTCGTCCAAGGAATTGCAATACCATGTGTTTTTGGAGCAAATCCCGTTTTCATTCCTATATATGTGGTTACAACAAGTACTAATGGCGTTAGAATAAATGGAACTAATAGCAATGGATTCATTACGACAGGGGCACCGAATGTAATTGGTTCATTAATATTGAAAATACCAGGTCCAATCGATAGCCTTCCTAGTTGTTTTGCATGCTGACTCTTTGCAAATAATAGCATCATAAGTGCAAAACAAATTGTTGCACCAGAACCACCCATGTAGATGAAGATATCAAAGAATTGTTGTGTAACAACATTTGGCATTGCATGATGAGCTTGAAGAGCTAAACGGTTTGCATCAGTTGCTGCTAACCATACTGGACCCATTACACCACCAACAATTGCCGCACCGTGTAAACCAACGGACCATAATAACTGAATTAATAATACAGCAATTAACGCGCCAGCTAATGAACCACCAAGTCTACTAAGTGGATCTTGTAATAGATCCCCAACGACATTGTGTAAAGTTTCATAGTGTGTATGTTCAATTAATAAACGAATAATCCATACTAAGAGAATAACTAGAAATGCAGGGAATAATGCAACGAATGATTTACTTACACTAGGTGGTACACCATCCGGCATCTTAATAACAAAATTCCTTTGAATTACCCATCTATAAATTTCAGTTGAGAACAACGCGATTATAATAGCAACAAACAGACCCTTACTACCTAAAAATGCCATAGGGAGTACTCCGCCTACTTTAATAGCAGCAGTTGCTCCATCTGGTGTAAACATTGTGAAGTATGGTGTTGATAAAATAAATGAAGCAATCGAGATCGCACCAGCATTCAACGCATCTACTTTGTAATGTTCAGCGAGTCGATATGCGATACCAAATCCTGCAATGAGCGCCATTATATCAAATGAAGCACTTACCGGATAAAGAAGCTTTGTTTGCCAAGCGGCACCAAATGTTTTTGCCATAAAATCCGGATATCCGTCAAACGGTAAGAAGCCTAAGATTAAGAAAATAGAACCGACAATAATAAGAGGCAGTGTTAAAATAATTCCATCACGTAATGCTTGCAAGTGTCTTTGACCTGCAATTTTTCCAGCAATAGGCATTACTTTCTCTTCTAACGTTTGAGTAAAGTTGGCCATCATAAATCACCCCTATATGAAATTATGAACCTATTAAATCGATTGCAAATTTCAGGACCTCTGCTCCTTTACACATCCCGTAATGAACCGGATTGATGGCATCAACTGGTATTCCTTTTTGTAAACCTTCTTTTTTTAATTGTGGGAGTAGGTACCTTACTTGGGGCCCTACAAGTAATACATCTGCTTGATCAAGATGATTTTTAACATCATTAGCACTCACTGCCCAAATCCTTGCATCGATTCCTTCAGATTTTGCAGCAGCTTCCATTTTTGTAACTAATAAACTTGTAGACATACCGGCAGCACAACATAATAATATGTTCATTTAATCCCCCTTTCTCTCTAAAGGAAACGCTTACAATACAATTAAACTTCTACTAACAAGCAGAATCTACCCCTAACCTCTCTCCCTCTAGAATTTTAATCTCAAGAAATATATATTCACCATTTTGGACAATAGGACAAATCTAAAAAATATTTTTTTCTAATTGAACGCTATAAATTACTACTCCTAAAGTCGCTTAAAATAAAGCTTTGTACAAGCCTAAAGTATGATAACTAATCAAACTTAACTGACAGGGTTTTACAATTAAAAGATCTGAAAAAAGTCTCGTATTTGTACTATATAATGCATGTATTTTGAACTGAAATACTAGTTTGGAAAACCGATCATCTTTAAATCTAGTAACAAGAAAAAGGAAATGGTTCTAACTCAAACCATTTCCTTTTTTTATCTTCATTACTATTAGGAAAATCTTTGAAATTCTATAGAGGACTTAAGTTACATACTTAAGTCCTCATCATTAAAAAAGTATGAGCTTCAGTCGTAGTTTTCGACTAAGACATTCAATTTTTTAATCTGTTCTTCTACACCAGTATCCGCATTCACGAATATTTGATATGTGTCATTACCACGTGTTCCTACAAATTCATAGCAAAGTACTTCTTGATTCAATTTATTTAAAATGATCGCTTGGCGTTCTTCCATTATTTTTAAGTTTGAACTAATACTATTTCTCGCTTCCTCAACCGATATTTTCGGCTTTGGAATCGTTCGTTTTGTATATGCTGCTAAGTAATTTTTTGATGAAAATCCTACAGTACTTCCGTCATCAAGTGCAATTTTCATCGTAACAGATTCAGGATAGATTCTTACGCCGTCCTGTTTTGTTACATATGTAAACACACCAATCGTATCATATTGTGAGCTTTCTGTTAGTTCCATATTAGAGAATTTATTACGTTCTAAAAATTTAAGCCCATTAATAGAAGCCTGATTTAAATCGATTTTTTGCGCCTTAATATTTCGACTATCAATCACCCAAACTGGATACCCTCCTTTTTCGGTAATATCCATATAAATTTCACTATTTGTTTTTGGTTCCTTAATTTCTAAGCTATAGTACCGATCTGCTAATTTTTCACCTGTAAGATCAACTTTTATTTGTGCTGTACTATTTAATTCAAGAAACTTTTTCGCAATGTCCTTCGCTTGCTCTGTCGTTATTTTTTCGCCTTTTACATTCGAAAGGTTAGCACGATTTACTTTATAATTTGTCAGTGAAGGATCTGCATTTGCATCGGAATAGGTCATTACATTCCTTTCCACTGTCTTAAATCCGTCAATAATTACGTTATTTTTCGGATTTTGATCTTTTGCATAAGCTAGCTCTACATCCATCCAACGTAATTTATTCTCAAATACCATATGCTGAACTTTTCTAATCTCTCCTTGAATTTCAGCAGAGTTATCATATAACTTTTGCAGTGTTGCGTATTCATTTTGGGTCAATGGTTCTTTATCTAAATCTCTTACGGCAGTTCGATAACTAAAATCACCAATATTTGTTAGAAATTCTTCCGTTTTATTAACTGGTAATAGCCTCAAAGGAAGTTGGCCTACGTTAGATCTAGCTTGAGAAGTTAATCCCCAAACTTCTACAAGTGCTGGAGAGAGGGATGACTTTGATTTCATTGCTAAAGTATCGCCAATTTTATCATGTAATAAATCTAATTCATAAGTTAGTTCATGAAATGCTCGTTGATAGTTGTTTTCTGCTTGGATATTGATTTCGTTTTTAGCCTTATGCTCTGTATAACCCCAATATGATGTTCCGATAAGTCCAATTGCTAACACGCCTATAGCAGCTTCCTTAATCACTTAAAACACTCCTTTCTTATCGGCAAAATATATGTCTACCAATTTGTTTTATTTGTGGTCTGCTCCAAATCCAAGCACTTGTCGCTGTGTCTGGATTAAAATAATAAAGTGCACTTTCACTCGGATCCCAACCATTTACAGCGTCTAAAACAGCTTTTTTGGCCGTCTCATTTGGTGTTAAATAAATTTGTCCATCAGACACAGCCGTAAATGCACCCGGCTCAAAAATAACTCCTGACACTGTATTTGGAAACGATGGATTGCTAACGCGATTCAGAATTACTGCAGCAACTGCTACTTGTCCGATATACGGTTCTCCACGCGATTCACCATAAACTGCATTAGCCATTAGCTGAATATCATTTTGCGAATAACCATTCGGAACATTCGATCCAGCACCTGCATTTTCACCTTTTTCATATTTTGTAGCTTTTACGAGCATCGCTTTTGTCTTAGCTCCAACAACCCCATCGACAGGCATCCCGAAATTATTTTGGAAATTCCGAACCGCCCAATATGTGTTGTAGCCAAACACCCCATCGACCTTGCTAGTGTAATAACCGTTATATTTTAACCGAGATTGTAATTCAATAACATCTTCTCCTGTAGCACCCATTTGCAGGACTTGGCTTGTAAACGCATTTACATTTTTAGGTTGAACATTACAAAAGAAACTAAAAAATACGATTAGTAATATTAAAGGACCTTTTAAGAAAACTAGTTTCCTCATCACAAACCTCCTAGTATAATTATCTCTTTTTGTATTTTTTTCAAGAATGACCAATTTATGTAAATACTTTAAAAATAGTTAAAAACAAGTCAGTTTTTTACCCAATAAAAAAGGGACCTTTTGGCCCCATTTTTACTTTCTATTAAAGGTAATACCATCACCATATACTCGATCATAGATTACCCAATCCCATATATCATTTGAATGATTTTGAAGTACCCATTCATACCATGAATGTTCAATCTGACCGTTTGTTAGAACTTTCATTAGAAGAGGTGCAATTTCGTATGATTCTAATTTAAGATTTCCTTTTTCTAAAAATGGCTTTGAATAGTTTCTAATCTTGTCCATTGTATTTTTGTCATTACTCCAAATCCACATCGGTGTTTCATTATACCAATCTTCTCCTTCACTCTTCTCCACTGGTGCTCCCCACTGCTCGTATGTTGCCTTTTTATCACCAAATGTTGGACGATGATCACCATAAAAAAGGACGATTGTAGGATTCTTACGTTTTTTTATTTCCTGCCATACTGAAACAAGAGAATTGCCGCTTTTATAAATACCACTTGCATAACTTTCCACTTTTCCTTTTAAATCCTCATCCATAGGTACTCCACTAACTCTCATGTTTTCTACAGGAAAACGGCCTTTATGCCAATCAAAATGATTTTGCATTGTCACAAAAAATACAAATTGACTCCCTTTTTTATTAATTAATGACAATGCTTTTTTCGAGCTACAATCGTCTGATAGATAGGAACCGAATTTTTCACAAGAAGTTAAATCTGTTTCTGACAAGAACTGATTAAATCCTATGTTAGGATATACTTCTTTTCGTTTGAAAAATGATGTTTTAAATGGATGAAGGGCTATCGTATCCATACCAAAGTGTCTAACATCTTGAATGAAACTAGGTGAAAGTCTATTCCCCATTTTTCCTTCTTGGTATGGTGTCCGATCTTCAAATTTACGTTTTAATTTTAGACTAGTTAATACTTCAAACTCCTCGTTAGCCGTCCGTCCTCCAAATGTATTACTAATTAACGTTCCATGAATCCCTTCATTTATAGAGCGAAGAGGTGCATTTGGATCAGTCTCCCATTTTAATTTCATGTCATCTAGAATACTGTATGCCTCACTTTGAATCACTAAAATATCTGGTAATTGTTTAGGTATAGAAAGTGGTTTGAAAGATTTGATTTCTTTAATAACCTCATTCTTTACTTTATTAGATACTTTAGGTTCTTCACGTTTGCTATTTACATAAGTTACTAAAAATGCTGGATACATACCATATCTTTCGACACTAGTCTCGTAATTCCAAGGTATATATTTTACATTTGAGTTTTTTACAAAATAAGCATAGCCTTCTTTTGAACTAAATGTAAAAAAGACCCCAAGTAATACGATTAGTAAAAAACGCAGACTATTTTTCCTTGCAGAAGCATTTCTCCATTTTTTATAGGCAAAGAAAGTCCCTAAAAAAAGAAATGTTATGATTCCAATTAAACCTCCCCATTTGAGAAGAAATGGAAGCTTTGAAAATTGTAAAAAAACAATTGGGTCACGCAGGAAAAATAAGTCACTTGGATGAAAAGGCTCACCAGTATATTTTATTTTTTCCGATAGTGCATATGAGAAAATTCCAATTGAACCTACAATCGTAATTAAAATCCACCAAACATTAAAGCCTAGAACAGAAAGTCCAATTACTAGTATTGAAACTACAACTGCCACAATCATAAAGTTCCACTTAAAAAAATCCGTAATGATCCAATTCTGATAAAGATTTACATTGTTCTTCCACAAATAATTATGAGACCAAATAACCAGTAAATAGCTACAGACCAATCCGATTAGAATTGGTCCTAACAAATTAAAACTCTTTTTCATCATGAAGAATCTACCCTTTACAAAATTATTAACACTAACTTTGCTTATTTTGTTTTTACATTAATTTCTCATTCGGTAATGCTTCATCAAGCTGGTTGAATTTTTGAATTAATTTCTCCGTAACTAATGATTCAAACACTTTAGTAGCACCTTCAATATCGCCGATCTCTGATTTGTATTTTGTTTCAAATTTACTAAGAATACTACCTTCTTCAAAAATTCCCCATATATTATTCCCACTACCTTTGTAATCGCTCAACTTAGAAGGTAAGTATGGATTAATATTTTTATAATCCTTCGTAAACGCATCATTCACAATTAGACAATCGAATTTTGTTGTAAAATTTAAAAACTCTAAAAAGTTAACATATGGGTTTACTTTTACATGTTTTTCAATTACTTCTCCCGAAAGTTCATTTGCAAGTGACTTGGGATCTGAAGTGAAAACATGAAGTTTAATTTTATCTCTTAATTCTGGTTTCGTTAATTTAAGCCCTTCAATTATTTCATTTAATTTCCTCGTTTGATAAAACGTTCCAAAGTACCCTAGGTTTACTTTGTTCTCATCAATTCGATATTTACTTGCTTTAACGTGATAATATTGTTTCGGTAATGTCGGTTGATTACAAATTCTAGCTTTCTTTAAAATGACTTCTTTCAATTCTTTTATCGGGAACATCTCTGACATGTATTTCAACTGATTTTCATTTGTAAAAACAATTTCATCTGCAAATGCATAAGCAATGTATTCACACCAAAAAAACATATTGTTATTTAATGCTAGTGGCAAGTTTTTTTTCTTTAAAAGTGCATTTACTTTTTTATAAAACCCTAAATCAATAATTGCGGACTTCCGTTCATTTCCATGAATATCTAATAGGATCGGATCTGAGAATTCTGCAACCCATTTTGCCTTTGGATTTTTCATTTTATATTCAAATGCTAAAAAGTGTGAAGCAGGCCATAGTGCTCGGCTATAAATTTTATGGTATGTACCATTTTTTCTTTCTTTCAATTTAATTTCCTTAAGAGATTTTTTAATAAAGTCTTTCATTGATTTCCATTGTTTAAAACTACTGGCAGATGATATTTCCATTCGATTATTAATAAAACCATCAACCATTGCATTTTGTCGATAATCGGTTTCTCTTACCTTCGACATGTTATTATAAATTACGTCCACCACTTCATTATTCTCAATAATGCGCTTAGCCATTACAGTTCCGCTTGTATCAACATATGGTGGGAAACAATAAGAAATAATTAAAGAACGCGTCTCTCCATTGTATAGCTTAAAATAAGGAAAATAGACGAAACTGTGTTTATTTACTTCTTCAATTACTTTTTCTCTCAATTCATTGCTATTGTTAATATACCTGTCTATAAATCCATATTGAGCGTGTATTTTTCCTTTAATAAATTGTTGAATTGTAGGACTATTCGTTTCCCCTAGTAAAACATCAAGATGTTTCATGACTTCCAAACGTTCTTTTACATTAAACTCAAATGAATTTTTACGTCTAGAAACTGAATTATCTCTTAAAACTCGATAATAAATTGCCTGCTCTTCTAATGGAACAATCTTCAAGTGAAAATGATGCAAAGCAAATAATTTAGTAAAAAACACTACATCTTCTCCACTTTTTAAACCAAGTTCGTATCGTTGGGTTTTTACTTTTTTTGTTGGTATTAATTTACATGCATTCATTGTTAAAACACTATTTAAATCAGTATAAGTATAAATTTTAGTATCTAATGCTTTTTTAATTTGGGAGTTAACAGGATTGTTAGAATTACTATTACCTTCTAGATCTACGTCCACAACTTGTGAAATGACAACAGATTCTTCATCAGCATGATCAAATAGTTTTTCAAGAAAGTTAGGTGAAAGATAATCATCGTCATCCAAGAATGTAATGTATTTTTTTGATGCTTGTTGAATTCCCATATTTCTTGCAGCAGAAACACTAGCTTCTTCTGAATGAAGAATATTGAAATGATTAATATTATGTTCCTTAATGAAATTCATCAATATCTCTTCAGTTAGATCTTTTTCTCCATTGATAATAAAGAACACTTCAAAATATTTTGGTGATAAAGTTTGATTTTTTAGTGATTCAATACATTTTTTTATTACTTTTTCACCCTTGTATGTCGGGATGATTACGCTAATACCGTTTATTAATTTTTTAAAATGATATTTAGAAAATATTAAGTCTTCCGGGATTTCCTTATTCATTCGTTGGTAAATTTCGATCTTAATTTTTTCAATTTCTTCTAATCTTTGCTGAATTTCAAATTTGTTCAAAACTGACTCACCAACCTCTTAACTTTCTAAAAAGCCATCTTTTAGCTTTCCAATAAAACTGAATTAATCTGCCTAGCTTTGAGTGCATTACTTTTCGATAACGTTCTTCCATTATTTGAATTTCATTCTCTAGCTTTTCAATATACTTTATATTTTTATAATGCAGCTCTAACGCTGTTTCTTCATTAATTAATAAGGTTAAAAATTGTTCATAAAACTGAGACTCTATGTCCAAATTATTTAAATTAGATTTAAACTTGTTTAATTTTATAAACCAACTTGGTATTTCTAATTCATTCTCCATTGTTTCTGCATTTAATGAATGAGTTCTTGGGTCGATTGTCATCTTGATGAGTCCTTCCTAATAGCTTGAATACTTTATAATATGCCCTAAATAGGCAGTTTTTTTTCATAAAATGATGAATTAGAATCATTTCTTAAAATAAAAAAAGACAATCACCTTATCGGTAAATTGTCTTATGATCCGTATACTATTTTGTAATTAGATTTGGATTTGATTATCCCTTTTAAATTTGCGAGATACATCTTCATATACTCCTGAACCAAATAATACACCTATTAAAATTAAAATAAATCCGACTACTTGAGTTAAAACAATTTTTTCACCTAAAAATAATACCGCACCAATAAGTGAAAAGAATGGATTTAAATTTAAAAAGATTGCCGCCTCTGTTGTGCCAACCTTTCCAAGAGCAAAATTATATAGCATATGCCCCATAGCTGTTGCAACAACTGCTGATGCAAAAAATACTGCCCAAATTCCTACTGAATGATGCACCATACTAGCCATACCACCTGGCTCAAGTATTTGACTAATTCCAAATAAAATAATCGAACCCATAACTAGCATATATCCAGTCATTAATCTTGGGTCTAATGTTTTCGAAACTTTTTTAATTAAAACAAAGCTAGATGCCTGAGCTAAGATTGCTAAAAACACATAAAAATCTCCATGCGAAACGCCATGAAAACCTCCACCGCTCTGGAAAACAATAAAAGCAACACCTGCAAAACCAAATAAAACGCCTAAAATTCTAACAAAATTCAATACACTTCCTAAAAAGAAAACCGACAATAAAGCTGTTAAAAGCGGCCCCATACCGAGAATTAGGCCCCCGTTTGATGCTGAAGTTTGGGAAAGACCGATTGATAAAAAATAATGATGTGCAACTACATTCAATAGCATCGCAAAAAATACATACCCAAACTCTCTCCTAGTAAGCAAACGAACTTTTTTTATTAAAAATAAAATAATAAAAACACTTACTCCAGCAGTGAAAACACGGATAGCTGTCATCGTAACTGGCATAAAGTTCTCTACTAGAACTTTTGTCGCAATTACATTAAATCCCCATACCACCATAATACAAAATAAAATGATATAAATTTGTTGCTTCTTCAACTTCCCCACTTCTTTCTACTGGCCTAAATATAAAAAGAGGGAAATTTCCCCTCTTCAGACTGCCCGCCAAACGCTCGCTTTCTTCGTTACTTCGCCTGTTGAGCGGTGCTCATTACCGTATAGGGTAACTCCGCGCCTCGAAAGACAAGCTCTTGCAATCCGTCTGAAAATAGTTTTTAGTTCCCCTCTTTATTTTAATTCAGAAAACGTTTAATTTACTTTTTCTAATATAGTAAATTTTTGAGATTTATTCAAAGTGTATGCTCGGATTCACTAAAAATATGTTCCTCGTTTTACTTAAAAATAAAATACTACCCTTGAAAAAGGTAGTATCCGTACTATAAAGTATATAAAAATATAATCATGTGCCACAGAAAGTCTGATATGGACGATCGGGATCAGGAGGTAGTGTACAATAATTTATCTGTTCATTCGTTTCAATAAAAGGATTAGAAAGTGCTTTAAGCAATTTCTCCATCACGCTATAATCTCCGTTCTCTACCGCTGCTTCTAAAGCTTCTTCTACGCGATGATTTCTTGGAATTACAATCGGATTGTTGTCTCGCATTAATTGAAGTGATGCTTCTTTTGATTCTGGTTGTCTACTTAATCTCTCCTGCCACTGCTTCTCCCACTGTTTAAATTCAGTTGATGTAAACAAAGGCAGTTCATCTTGATTGCCATATGATAATGCTCTAAACGTATTCGTATAGTCTGCTTTATACTTTTCCATTATTTCAAGTAACTCATCAATTAATGACTTATCCTGTTCTTCTTCATTAAATATTCCTAATTTTCTCCTCATGCCTGCGATCCAATTATCTACATAAATTATAGGGTACTCAGATATTGCATCTTGTGCTATTTCTAAGGCTTTTTCCTGATCATCATGCAATAAAGGTAATAAGGTTTCAGCAAATCGAGCAAGATTCCAGCCAGCCATTTTGGGTTGATTTCCATATGCATAACGACCTCGGAGATCAATAGAGCTAAATACAGTTGCTGGATCGTACGCATCCATGAATGCACATGGACCATAGTCAATTGTTTCACCGCTAATAGTCATATTGTCAGTGTTCATTACACCATGTATAAAACCAACTAATTGCCATTTGATAATTAAGGAAGCTTGGCGCTTAATGACCCCTTGAAGTAATGAAAGATATCGATTTGGATCATTTAGTTCAATTTCCGGATAATGCCTTTGGATTGTATAATCAGCTAGTTCTTGAAGTTCATTCACGCTACCCCATCTTGAAACATACTGAAACGTACCAACACGTATATGACTAGCAGCAATTCGAGTCATAACTGCCCCAGGTAATCGAGTTTCACGCTGGATTTGTTCACCTGTCGTTACAACAGCAAGACTTCGTGTAGTTGGTATCTTTAGTGCATGCATCGCCTCACTAATAATGTATTCGCGAAGCATCGGGCCAAGTGCTGCACGACCATCACCACCCCTTGAATAAGGTGTTCTACCTGAACCTTTCAGTTGTACATCAAATCGCTCGTTTTTTGGAGTGATTTGTTCACCGAGTAATAATGCTCTTCCATCCCCTAGCATATTAAAGTGTGCAAACTGATGTCCTGCATATGCTTGGGCAAGTGGCAATCCACCTTCTGGCACTTGATTCCCGGCAAAAACATTTACACTTTCTTCGCTTTGAAGAGATTGAACATCTAGACCAAGTGATAATGCCACTGGTTTATTTAAAACAACTAATTTCGGTGAACTTACTGGATTTAAGTCTTGAGTAGCAAAGAAGAATTCCGGTAATTTTGAATAACTATTATCAAAATTCCATCCTGCATCACTTTTTACATTTCCCTGTGTCATCTTATCCCCCTTTTCCACTTTTTTCTTTTTTATTATTTACTCTCTACATATAACAAAAAAGAAATCGTTTTTCTATGATTTTGATTTCTCCATCCATTTCCCAGGTTAGTGTCTACTCCTCAACTTCAATATATTCTAACATTGAAGGAAAAAAGCAATTAGTTCTTATAACAAAAAAACGGCTACTATACAGCTGCCGTTTCTAGTATCGTTTTCTGTTTAAATCGAGGATTTTAAAATTCCTGTTTATCAACAATTTCTCTATCTTGGACACTGCTTGAAGTATTTACGATAAGTTTATTATAAACATTATCACAAAGCTTGATCGCACAATAGCCAAGCAATCCTCCAGAGGTATTTAGTATTAAATCATCTACATCAAATATCCCTATCGAAAAAATAACCTGTAAGCTTTCTATGCATAAACTAAAACTCAAAGAACTAATGAATACGCCAATGAATGATATCCCTCTATTTTTAGATAAAAATACAAGAAACATTCCAAATGGGATGAATGCTACGATATTCCCAACCAAATTACTAAAATCAGGCCATGATGATAGACTCTGAATATTAATGGATATTGTTTTAAATGGGATAAGATTTCCCATTTTCAATTCGTTTATAAGATTAACAGGATTCCTGAGATTAGTCTGAAGTTGATACCAAAGAAAGGACAGATCTCTCCAGCTGAATTTAAATAGAATGACTCTAATTAATGCATACATATAAAAGACGAATAGTGCTGAAACAAAAATTTTGTTCATTAATTTTATTATTTTCATTCTACTAATCAATCCTCCTTAGTATGTGTTGAGCTATTAAATACCGTCACAATCACACCATCCATATTGTTGCCTGATATTTCATAACGAAGATTGGTAGGCACATGAATGGTCGTATTTCTAGTAACAGGGTAATAAGATATCTCGAATTTTTGGCCATTTATAGTAGTAGAAATAGACTTTTGTTTTTTTAAGAAATCCAAATACTCTTCTAAAGAAAAATTCTTATTCTTCATAATCACACTATGTGGCAATCCAACATAGCGAATATGCCAAGGTTCATACTGAATGCCTGTAATTGCCGTTTTATCCTTTGGATAGCGTATGATAAAGCCATATTTCCAAGCATTTTTTTCTAGCCACTTACCTTCAGGTGCCTCGTTCATTTTCATTTCGGTAGATCCTACATCAAGTGATAAACCCAAATTATGTTCACTACGTCCTGCAGGCAAAGCATAGTCTGAGCCCATTTCATGATAAAGTGCATTTTGCTCATCAAAATCTCGAAAACCACTATTAATTGTAAAATGACGAACCCCTTCTTTTTGAGCAGTAACGATCATCTTCGAAAATTTACGGGCAACATCCTCTGACAATTCAATTTTCGTATCAAGCAATTCGTATCCATTTTTCAATTCTTTGTGAGTAAATAAGTTTACAACATCTGATTTTATACTTTCCTGGTGTACAGGATATTTTTTGTTTATTAAGAGTAAATTTCCTTTATAGACCGATTCTTTAGTAATGCTCTTCTTTTGAAAACTTTCAGAAGTCTCTCCATTAACTAATTGGTCATTGTTAATTTTTTTATATGTTTGAATCTCTACTTTATCTTGAAGCGACGTTTCTTTATTAACGAATGTAAAAATCAGGCAAATTATTAAAGCAACTAAAAATCCCCACTTCTTCATTTTCACGTTCCTCCTAATTCTGATTGATTCTAGAATAGGAAAAACTTTTTAAATAAAAAGTAGGGTAAACTTTAAATTTTTCTTAAATTCTTTATGAAACGTTTAAATTTTGTCAATTGGGATACTTTCCTGCGATAATCGAACTTCAAATACAGTTCGGATTATACTACTTTCGGCTGTAATTGTTCCATTATGTTGCTCCACGATATTCTTTGCAATAAATAAACCAAGACCTGTGCTATCTTCTTGATGAGTTCGTGCTTTGTCACCTGTATAAAACATATCAAAAAGATATGGAAGTTCCTCCTTAGGAATACAATCCCCATAATTAACAACCTGTACAATCACTTCTTGCCCATCAACAAACCCATTAATATCTACAAACTGACCATCATATCCATATCGATTTGCATTGGTTAATAGATTTTCAAACACACGAGCTAACATCTCACCATCACCCAAAATAGGTAAATTAGGCAGAAGATTCATTCGAGCGATCAAATTATTTTTCTCAAAAACAGGGTACAATTCTTCTTTTAGTTGAAAAAGTAGATCACTTAAATTAATTTGCCTTTTTTCAAGAGGTAACATGCCATAGTTCATTCTAGTTATTTCAAATAATTCATCAATCAGTTTTTCTAAACGCTGAGATTTAGTAAAGGCAATCGTTAAAAAATGTTTGACTTGTTCCTTAGTTAACTTCTCATCCTTAAGGATTAAATCTAAATAACCTAACACAGAAGTTAGCGGAGTACGCAAATCATGTGCCAAATTTACAACTAATTGTTCTTTACTGTTTTCTGAAAAATCGCCTCTTTGTACAGCTTCTTCTAATTTTTCACTTGCTAGATTAATTGCTTTAGCAATATCTTCGAACTCATCATTTGACTGGATCGAAACCCGATGTTTAAAGTTCCCACTAGCAAGATAATGAATCCCGTTTGATATTTCATTAAAATAAGTAGAATAGGGTTTAGTTAGTAAATAGAAAAACAATATCGAAAGTGGGATAAATAGAAATAAAAAGAAGTTAACGTCTCCAATACTCTGTATGAATCGACGAAGCTGGGCTAAGGGATCACCATAACGAACCATCGTGTGATAATAAAGCTGTAATCCTTTAAAAATTATGTAAGTTATCATACTAGCCAGCGTCATACTTAAAGCAAATAATACGATGATTTTGGAGCGAAAACTGCGTATAATTTTATCCATTAAATGAATACCCCACTCCCCAAACCGTTTTGATTAACTTATTTTTCCGCTTATCTTCTCCGAGTTTTTTCCGCAAGGTGCGAATATGTACCATTACTGTATTACCACCTTCAAAGTATGCATCACCCCAAACCTGCTGAAAAATATTTTCTACACTAAAAACTTTCTTTGGATGACTCGCTAATAAATACAAAATATCAAACTCTTTCGGCGTTAGCTCGATGTTTTCACCATAATGCAAAACTGTCCGTTGATCAGGGGAAATCATTATTTCACCAAACTCCAAAAGAACTTTATGATCATCTACTTTCGGTTGATTCAACTTCATAAAGCGTCGCAATTGAGCATTCACACGTGCAACCAATTCAATGGGGGTAAATGGTTTTGTTATATAATCATCTGCTCCAATAACTAATCCATGTACTTTATCGAAATCAGATGTTTTAGCACTCAAAAATATTATTGGCATATTATGCCGCTCGCGAATGAGCCGAGTTACTTCATATCCATCCATTTTTGGCATCATTATATCCAATATCAACAAATCAATTGACCCGGTCTCGACTACACGGACAGCCTCCTGTCCATCCGAAACTTTAATAACATGATACCCTTCTTTTTCTAGATGTAAGGCTATGAGATCAGCAATCTCCTGTTCATCATCCGCTATTAAAATAGATATAGGTTTCAACAATTTTTCCTCCTATTTATCGTTACATTCAGTGGATGATTATCCAATTAAATATCCTAACGATGATTTCTCCCAAAGACTTAAATTAACATTTGCTGAGTTGTCCAATAAATTGGGACTCTGTTTTATTTTCTATTATTTCCTCTTATTCTTCAAGAATATGGAACATTTTGAGAATAAAGCTAAACTTTTAAAAATTTCTTCTAACTAATGTCCTTGATCTTATACACATAAAAAAACACCTCTTTAGATTATAACTTCTAAAGAGGTATTTCTTCACGATTGTAGCTTTAAAATAAAGTTTGATCATAAATATCTTACAAACCCACATCTTACGTTAACTTAAAAGAACCTGTTTTGACTCTATTTTTTTAAAATACTGGTAAACCTTTTCTAGTTTTTTCTTCTGTTTTCCATTAGGGCTCTCCATTTTACCGAATTCAAAAAACTTCACTTTGTTAATCCCTACAAATTGAAATAAAGCTCTTTTCATTAATATTTTATGAGCATTATTTAACCAAAGAAGAGGATATTTCGCAGGCCCCTTCATGGTAGAGATACATACTACTGACTTTCCTTTTAACAGCCCCATGGGCAAAAGTCCCTTCTTATCTTTATAAGCAAAGTTTGATGCAAACATCTGATCAATGTAACCCAGCAGCATTGCTGGGGGTCGCCCCCACCAAATTGGATAGACAAGGACTAGTTGATCAGCCCATAATATTTGTTTCCTGTACTTTTCTAGGTCAGGATCACGATGCATATCACGTCTTCTTTTATTCTCATTAAATACCAGGAGAGGATTAAAGCCCTCTTCATATAAATCCAGCACCTGCAACTCCTTTATGTTTGTGTTTTCATTACATCCTTTGATAACGTTTTGTAAAAAAGAATAACATAAACTTTGGTGATTAGGGTGTGTGTAAATTATTAGGGTCTTCATAGGCCACCTCTTTTAGTTATCAATTGATAACTAAATCATAACACTTGCTCTTTTTACTTGTCAATTGATAATTGTATTTTGACAACTTTTTTGATATCTTATCAAAAGAGGTGAATTTTATGGACAATTCAGTACTTTTTTCTAAATGTGTATCATTCATAACTTCGGTGCACCGAGTAACGCATGAATTAACAAAAAACTCAAAATCCGGTTCAATCACACCAATTCAATATAAAATTCTTGAATATATAACGGTTAGTCAGCCCGTAACTCCAAGTGAAATTAGTGATTGTCAGAATATATCGATGCCAAATACCAGTCGTGAATTGAAAAAGTTAAGCGAAAAAAATTTAATTGAAAAGATGAGTGATCCTGCAGACCGACGAAAACAATTCATTCGTCTTACAGTGGAAGGAGAAGCCATGATGAGTGAATCCTTTAAGAGCTTAGAATCTCTTTTACTCTCTCGTATACAAAATGCTTCGAAGGAAGATTTACGTGATATTGAGCATGCAATGGAAATCCTGCAAACAAAAGTGTTTTATTAATAATAAAGAATCATGTAACAATAGCACTCAATTGAGTGCTATTCTATGTTTCTTTGAGGTAAACAAAAAAAAGACTTCAAACTGCTACCTAATGGAGGGTCTACCTCTTTATCAAAAATAGATGTAACTCTACCCAGAACCACGCCCTTCTTTAATCCATTTGTCGATTTTAATTGTACTTTTAGACATAAAAAAACCCCTTTAGATCATCACATCTAAAGAGGTCTTTCTTCAAAGCTATTTAAAATTTACTTTTATATTCCACACTTCAACTGAACTTGACAATTATCGCATGTATTACAACCACCATGTTCAACTACAGTACCTGCTAGGCAGATTGGACAAGTGTCTCCGTTTTCTACACCAACGTTACCTGTTTTAACTTGTGAAGTTTCATCAGGATCGTTATTCGTTTCATCTTTTATCGTTTCAACTGTTTCTAATTCTACATTTGTAAAATCATTTTCTTCATTAGTTAGCGATAGTACTTGGGCATCACGTGAACCGTCTACATATACAGTCCCGCCTTTTGCTCCACCTTTGTGTAATCTTTCATACACTTTTGCTACTTGTTCAACAGAATAACCTTTAGGAGCATTAACTGTTTTACTAATTGAAGAATCAATCCATCTTTGGATAATACATTGAACATCAGCATGCGCCTCTGGAGAAAGGTCCATTGTTCCAACAAATTGTTCAGGAAGATGTTCAATCATCTCATAAACATTTTCTTCATTTACTTCATATCCATTTGCTTCTAACCATTCTAGTGCGATATCAGCTACAACTGGAATGAATTTACCTAATCGTCCTGAACGGAAGTATACGAAGTTAAAATAAGGCTCAAGTCCAGTGCTGACATTCATCATCGTTCCAGTACTTCCTGTAGGAGCAATTGTTAATAAGTGCGAATTACGAATGCCGCTTTCTAAAACAGCTTCACGAATTTCTTCAGGCATTTTCTTCATATATCCCGAGTTAATAAAACGTTCGCGTCCATCTTCAAAAGTCGATAAGAATGGGAATTCTCCCTTTTCTTCCGCTAATTCAATTGAAGTTTTATAAGCAGTAGTTGCAATCACTTCAAAAATTTGATCAACTAGTTTGTTGCCAGCTTCCGATCCATATACTAGGCCACAACGGATTAGTAAATCATGTAACCCCATCACACCTAATCCGATACGACGTTCACCTTTTGCTTGCTTTGTATTCTCTTCTAGGAAATACGGAGTTGCATCGATTACGTTATCTTGCATTCTCGTTCCGATTTGAACAGTTCGCTTTAACTTTTCCCAGTCAACTTTACCATTTCCCGTCATTTCAGCTAAGTTAACAGCTGCTAAATTACAAACAGAGAATGGAGCAAGTGGCTGCTCTCCACACGGGTTTGTTGCAACTACTTTTTGACCATAAGAAACAGCGTTTGTCATTTTGTTTGCATTATCTAAGAAGAAGATTCCTGGCTCAGCAGAATAAGTTGCACAAACATTGATTAAATCCCAAAGTTCTTTTGCTTTTATTGTGTGGTACGTTCGTACACCATATCCACGTGCAGCCCATTCACGTACATCTCCACATTCCTGCCATTCTTGATCATAAATTAAACGCATTTCATCGTCATAGTTTTCTAAATCAGGGAATTGAAGCTTGTACTCTCCATCATTTTCAACTGCTTCCATAAAATCATCAGTTAAACAAACAGATATATTTGCACCTGTTAAAAACTCAGGGTTATGAACTGAATACTTACCACCGTCATTCAGCAGTTCTTTTGCCTGTTCTATTTCAGGTGTATTTAAATTCCCTTCAATTGTTGCAATATGAATTAAAGCTTCATAAGCTGCTTTTTCAGTTGCATTAATTGGCTCGAACTTTAATTTACGCTCTACTTCTTCACGAATTAATTTCGATTTTGTAGTTTGCGCAATATAGCGTAAAACCTTTGGATTTTGGTTCTTTGATACGATGAACTCTACAATATCAGGATGATTGACGTTCATCATAATCATTTGCGCACCACGTCTTGAACCACCTTGAATAACTAAATTGGTTAATTCAGATAAATCATGTAACCAAGAAACTGATCCACTTGAACGTCCATTCACACTATAAACAATCGCATCGCGAGGACGTAAAGTTGAACCGTTTGTTCCAACGCCACCACCACGTGACATAATTTCCATTACCTTCTTACGGTGTTCACCAATCCCATCACGAGAATCGTGAATATGAGGCATTACATAACAGTTAAAGAATGTTGTTGAAGCTCCTGTACCGGCACCAGCCAAAACACGTCCCGCTGGTACAAAAGTTTTGTTAGCTAAAATTTCATAAAACATCTCTTTTACTTCGGAGAATTTTTCTGGAGTTTCTGCAGATGCAAGCCCACGTGCAACACGGTCTGCAATTTGTTCGTAGAAGATTTCAAGTGGTTTGTCTACTTTATTAAATGCAACTGTAATGATTGCTCCGTCTTCAAACTGAGAATCTAATTGAACAGTTACTTCTTCCTGACTATTGTCAATAGCAATTACTTCACCATAACCACGACGAGGAAACTTTGGATCATCCTTATATGTTAGTACAACTAGGTCACCTACACCTAATGTAACAAGTTTAATATCTTTAAATGCGTATCGATCTAACATAACCGTTCTAGATACACCTTTAAATGTTGTTTTATGCATCTTTGGATTAATAGGTGTAATCATTGGAAAATGCATTATGTCTTGATTTAATTTCTGTATATTCGCAGGTAATTCAGCATCAATTATTGTATTTATCATCACCTGTTCCTCCTCGCAAAAGATTATATCGATTTTACCATATATCGATATATAGGTGTTCTCTTTCTTTTTAACACCCATATGTAGTATTCATCCCGTCTCAACAAGATATAAATATACCGACTTAAGAAGTAAAAGTCAATGTAAACGACTGAAATAAACTTATTTAAATTTGCACTATTTCCTACAAATTTCATTGACAAATATAAATTTTACTATGTGATGTTAAAAAACAACTACAAGAATTCCTAATTCATAAATATACTTCAATGGAAAGTTTGTTCATATAATTTTTTTTATTAAGTATGCTAATTTCTCTTTTAAATAGTGTACAATTTATAGATATTAAAGAATGGAGAAATCACATGGTAACTTGTAGTGAAACAAGAGTCATTAGAACAAATTTAGTTCTTCCCAATGATGTAAATAGTCATAACACTTTGTTTGGTGGAAAATTAATGAATGACTTAGATATTATCGGAAGTATATCAGCAATGAAATTCTGCCGATCTTCAATCGTAACTGCTTCAACTGATTCAGTTGACTTTCTTCACCCAATTACAATGAAAGATTCGGTGGCATTCGAAAGTTATGTAACTTGGACTGGTACCTCATCATTTGAAGTTTTCGTGAAAGTAACTGCAGAAAACTTAAGAACTGGAGAAGAGAAAATCGCTGCTACTGCTTTTTTAACTTTTGTTGCACTGGACGAGGAAGGTAAATTAATTAAAGTTCCACAAATTGTTCCCGAAACTGAGGAAGAAAAATTCTTATATCAAGGCGGAGAAGAACGAGCTAAAATCCGTAAAAATAGAAGACTTAAAAGTAAGGAATTAGCAGACTTTTTTTACAAAAAATAAAAAATGGGCCGACTATTGTCGTTCCCATTTTTTATTTATACGGTCATTTTCCAACTAGATAACGCTAACCAATTTTCTCTTTCCTTATATTCTGGAATAATTTTACCGACAAGTCGCCAAAAAGACCTGTCGTGATTCATATGAACCATATGGCACATTTCATGGACAACAACATAGTCAATCACCTTTTGAGGTGCCATTGCTAGTTTCCAATTAAATGTTAGTTGCCTTTTTGAATCACAAGTCCCCCAGTTTGTTTTACTATCAGTAATACGAATTGAAGATGGCCTTACTTTAAAATTACTTTGATACTTCTGAATACTCTTTTCAACTATTGCTTTAATTTGTTGGTAATAAAACCTTTTAAGTGCCTGTTTTATTCGTTCATCCTCTAGTTGTTTTACAATAATATTTAGCCTATTCCCTTCAAAAACTACTTGATCTTGCTGAATACTTTCATCGTGTGAAATTTGTATAGGATATGAATTCCCTAAATAAAGAAATGTCTCACCGAATTCATAAGTCCGTTCTTTTGGACCACGAAGTCGCTCCTTCATTTCATTTGATTTTTGAAGAATCAACTCCCAATTAGCCTCTAAAACTTCGATGACACTTTTATCAGGTGTATCTTTAGGAGCCTGAACCTCAACGTTTCCATAAGCATCTATATAAATACCGATCGATTTTTGCTTTTTATATTTTATATTAAAACTGATTGTTTCATTTAAATATGTATGTATCATTTATTTATCACCTATCGTTAACCTTCTAATCCTGAATCTTTTCAATTATATAATATACTACAGTAGAAGCAGTGTGTAGACAAAGTACTAAAAACTTGATTCTCAGACTGATTGCAAGCGTTTAGCGGGCAGTCTGCAACACTCTACTAAACAAGTGTTGCCTTCAATTATCCAATCTGCTTACTCACTTTGAATTTACAATTGAATACCATCAGTTGAAATTGTTTCAAAGCGAGTATGATTTAAAAGATCTAAGTTTCGTTCAATATTTTTGGATTCACGAAAACGAATTGCCCATAAACCAACCTTCAGCATCCAACTACTTGGACGTGCGACCATATTTCCAATTGATGCAACCTCATTATCATGCACTTTTATCAGCGCTTCCCACTCACTATCATTAGCTGCAGCCAGCTTTTTTGCAAAATCCCATGCATAATTTCGAGACTTCTCTAGACTAAAGTTTATGATTGCCTTTGAAGCTTTTGGGTCAACATGATCTAAAAAACCAATCCAAGGTGAAATTCGATCCATGTCATCCCTCACCTCATCAACTAATGAGGCCATAATACTATTTATTTTCATAAAGTCATTGTAAAGCGATAAAATATCTGTGCCTTGGTATACCTTCGAAGCAGCTACTCCTAGATCTAAATTAATATGTGCATTAATACCAAGCAACAAATGCTGTAACAATATAGATTGACGGTTTTCTGCGTGTCGAAACGCTAATTGCCAACTGAGACTTAAAGCTTCTCCATTTAAATAGTTTTTAAGTGCTTTTAAATAGAAATTTGCAAAATTTACATCCAGCCTTTCCATTCTTGTCCCATCTTCGAACTGATTAGTTAAAATTCCATCTTTCACTTTAATCGTTACCAATCGATATAAAGAAGCAAAATATCCTAGTTTGCTTTTTGTTTTATTGCTCATTGAAATAATCTCATCTAACTGCTCAATTACATCATCAATTGTATTTGCGTTTCCTATATGATTTAATAGACTATTCATTACTCACTCTCCTAACTGTTGTGACAAGTACGTTGTATTAGATTTGTTAATCAATATGCTATTTGTTTTAAAAAGATACTTCTAATGGTGGAGATATCTTTTGATATTCAGTGCGTCTATTGAGAATTCCTTCGTATGGCGAACACTTCATAAACTTTCCTTAAATAATAAAAAAGAGCAACTCATCGCGAGTGCTCTTTTTATTTATTTTTGACCAATATTTTAGAATCAATAAAATCCACAAGGAACATCGAATACCTTGTGAATTTCCATTATAGTTCTTTTACTAACTCTGATCGCTTTCAGGTAATTTATCAAAATCCTTAAGCAATCCTTGAATATTTTTCTCATAAACAGTACCAATCTTTACAATAGGTGGTTCAGGACGGGTACGTGCATAAATGCTTTCGTAAATATCTTCTATTTCTTCGCCTGTTAAGTCACCTCTTTTTAGCAGCTCTTGTGCAATTGAGTGTACAAAATCTGCGTGTTCGGTAACAAGTTTTTTTACTTGGCTCATTTGGTCCTTTAGAAGAAGGTTAATTTTTGGTCGTAGCGCTCTAAGTCCTTCTGCTTGTGAGCCTAGTGCATTCCAACTGAATAACTCATCGCCCATTCCAACTAAACCTAAATATGCACCAGCAAGTAGGGTTGCTTGTTGTAGATCAGATGTGACACCGTTTAATTTCTTGTGGAGAAACTCTTCTTCTACTGCTCTAGCCGCCAAACAAACTTGGATTGCTGCAAGTATTTCGCTGTCGCTTCGATTATATCTTTCTGTTGTTGGCTTAGTCGCGGCAAGCCCAAGTGCGTCACCCCTACGAATAATTGTTACCTTCCATACTCGATCGTGTGGCTTTAACAAATATTGAGCTACGGCGTGACCTGCTTCATGGTACGCTACATTTCTCTTCTCATCTTCACTCATAGATCTAAGTGGCTGCTTCAGTCCCCACTCATACGTTTCCATTGCATCTCGGAAATCAGTGTAATTTGCAACCTCAGCACCTCGCTGATGAGCAATTACGACAGACTCATTCACTATATGTTTAATTTGTGCTGGACTATATCCAATCGTATCAAGAGCTGCTCGCTCTGGTGTTAAAGATGAATCGATTTTCACCTTTTTTAGATAATATTGGAAAACATCAATACGTCCATCATAATCAGGAGAATCTACCCAAAGTTTTCGGTCAAAACGACCTGGTCGAAGTAATGCTTGATCAAGTACATCTGGTAAATTGGTAGCTGCAATCGTCAGAACTGCTGGACGCTCAGCTTTCTTTTTACGTAAACCGAGTGATCGAAGAAATTTTGCTATTTTAGAAGTATCAATATTTGGAGGATCCATTTGTAGTAAAAGTTCATTCAATAGTCCAGTACCCATTCCCATACCGAACATTCCTCCGCCACCTGCTCCTCCTCCTTGACGAGACATACCAATTGCGTCGACTTCATCGATAAAAATGATACACGCTCCGTAAATATTAGCTAACTTTCTAGCCTTTTTGTAAATTCCCATTACTTTCAAATTCCCTACACCAAAGAACATGTTTTGAAAACTTGGAGCCGAGGCATAAGCAAAAGGTACTTGGGCCTCATTCGCAATAACCTGTGCAAGATAAGATTTCCCTGTACCTGGAGGACCACAAAGTAGCAATCCACGAATAGCCTCTCCACCCATCTCTTTAAACGTTTTAACACCTTTTAGTAATGTTACGATTCGTTTTGCATTTTCAACAATCTCAGGGTTTCCACGATAATCATCCCACGTCGATCCAGTCTCACCAGGTAAAATCCAATAAGTACGACCTCTAGCTAGAAACCAGAAAATTGCTACAAATTGGATGATCGCCATGAAAATCATAACGGCGAACTGAAATAAAAGACTAACAATAGATATTGCTACACTCCAGTATGTTGGCCCCCCTTTAGTAAGCACAACACCAATAAAAATAATAACAGCTAACCAAATTAATACTCTTCGCCATTTAACCCATTGATATTTTGTCATAAACATTACTTCCTTCTAGGGAATTTTTTGAATATTCTATGAAAAAATTAGCCCATTGGTGCCTAGAAATATATGTATGCAAAAACTAAATAAATTTGTGTATTTAAATAAAATAAAAAAACCACTTTGTCATAGGCATTTTAGTTTGTTTACAAAGTCCAAAAAACTTGATTTCAAACTAAAAAGCCCCCATTTGATGAGGGCTTCAATACTTATTGAAATTTACTAAATATGTCTTTCAAATACTTAATAACGATTGCGATTCCAGCAATGAAATAAAATGTTATTAAAATCCATCCTGTAGGATCAAGTCCAAACATTGTTATTAAAAACTTCAGTGGAAAAATGAAGTATAGAATATCCTTTAAATATCCTAGTATAAAAGATGTATCGAATGAACCTTTCCAGAATGAACGGATAAATGCTATTACAAAATCAAGAATCATTAATCCAGTAACTGCCCAAATAGTATATAGCATCCAATCCGCAAGTCCGAAGCCTAAATCCATAGTTATCACCACCTTACATCATACTATTCAAAGAAAATAGGCTGGTGATATGAATTCACTTAATTTTCAGATAATATTTTTTAAACCTTTTAATGAGCATTGTTCTGTTCTTTATCCTCGTGTTTATCATATTAATTTAATAAGAGATTAATTGCTAAAATGAGTCTAAGTTCCCACTTCATATTTACTAAAAATACTCTTTTACTAAAATTTATTATATGGAAAAGACAGAACATTCCACACTTAAAATTGCCTAACCAACCGTCGTTTTCCAGCTACACTATAGCCCAACTAAGCATACCCAAGTTCCCCCATCTGTACTTGAACATAAAATATTAGTAAAAAAATATAGAAAGGGAGAAATAGTAGTGGGATTATTTATAAATAAGAATGAACACCCTGATGTCTTTAAAAATAATGAAACAATACAAACACCGAATCAAGGGCTTGTTCGGCATAATTACTTAGCTGAACTAATGGAAGAACAACAAAAAAATAACATGAGCCTGGAAAAATCAATCTCTGAATTGAAGCCACGATATGAGCAATTAGAAGAATTGCAAACAAATCAGTGGAATCATGTTAAAAATCAAATAAATAGTCTCATAGGTAGTAACCATGAGCGTGAACAATTTGAAAGAATCATGATCCAGCGGTTAAATACATCAGACGCAAATGAAAGTCTGGAAAAAAAATCGTTGATTGATAAAATGATTAGTTTAAATGAAGCTTACACAGAATTGGCAAAGCGATTGGAAAAAAGTGAATCTGATAATCAAGCTCTCTCATTACAACTTGATAAGCTAATTGAAAAACAAAATGAAGTAGCTCATGGATTATTACAGCAAGAGGAATTTCAACATGGGGTTTTAGATCGCCTTGATACGCAAGAAGCAATGATGGATAGAATCTCTCACCAGCTCAACAACTTACGCTCGATTATTTTTGAACGAGCAAGCTATATCACGACAAAACTTGAAGACAGTTATAAACTAACAACTGACTATATTTATAAACTAATAAATGGTACAGATAAGCCCAAATCCTATACTACTACGGTGAGCACAAAAAAAGAGGAAAAACAAAAACAAGCAGACTAACTATATGGCAAATGCTCAATTGGAGAATTGTTCGAAATCCTTTTTAAGTTTCATTCGATCGAATATAAAAAAAGCTTCTCGAAGTCTGCACTTAGGCTTAATCGAAAAGCTTTTTTTATGTTCACTTAAAAATAGACTAATGTAACTTTTTCTTTCTCTTCTAAATTTTCAATCATTGAATACCAAGACTTTGGCTTATTAGATAACACTGTATAATAACGCTTTAGAAACTTTACAATCAAGTCTGATTGAAGCTCATTCATTTCCCCATCCATTGGAAGGAAACAAAGATCTAGACCTGTTACTGCTTCACCGTCATTATTCCATGAAGGATGGATATATTCAAAATCCAGACGCTTATAACCTAGGTGAGCTAATACTTCCCTACGCACATATGGATTCATTGGTTTAACCCCGCCAAACTCATGGTGTTCTACTTGATACGGGTCATAAATTTCAGCAAACATCCCTGATAACTTTTTATTATTTTCAGTTGCTAATGTCTGTAAATCTACTAATCTATTTTGTGCCAAATATGGGCCGATTCCCAATCCAGCTTGGCCAATTATTGTAAAGTCAGTCATGGCAACATTAAAATCGTCATAATAGCGGTATTCTGTAGCACCTACTACTTTCTCTTCATGGACAGCAACAAAAACACGAATTCCTGGATCCTCCAAAGGCTCTTTCCAAAGATCGAATTCTAATACTTCTTCTGGAGGAAATACATCTTGCATTAATTGATGCATTTGTTTAAATAATGGGTCATTAATATTTGTAATTCTTTTATAGTCCATTTTCTTTCTCTCCCTTTAATTAGAATGTTTAAATGGATTTTTCCATTCCATTAGAGTCCCATAATTGCATGATTCTTCATCCTCTAAATAATTAGCTACTACCTTAACCGGGGTACGACCACATCGAAGTAGAAAACTAATAACTGGATCCTTTAGCTCCCCTTTTATTACAGCATCTAAGTATTGATCGGGTGACAAGTTATCCGCCTCTTTATGATATCCTGGCATCCTGCCTCCACCAAGCAATCTTTCCAAACCAAGATGTACAACAACATCATACATAGAAAACATTAACCATTTACCTAAACCTAATTTTCGATAGCTGGGTCTGACACCAATATCAACGACATAAAGTGTATTTCCGTTTGGGTTATGGTTACGAATATAACCATGATCAGTAACCTCTTCCCATGAATGGTCAGGATGGCTAGGATCAAAATGAACTAGTAGACCTGTCATAGAACCCGCCATTTGACCATTTACTTCTATACATAACGCTCCCTCTGGAAAAAGAGTTATATGATTTTTAAGTTGCTCCTCATTCCACCATAGTTCCGATGGGAATGGTGGCGGAAAGCTTTCTTGTTGAATACGGATTAAATCAGTAAAGTCATACTCATTATAATTACGAATTACCACTGGGACTGGTTTGTCCTGGTCGAAAACAAAAAATTCCTTTCGATACATGTGCTAAAACTCTCTTTTCTATTTAAGAATAAGTTTACCAATCTGGATAAAGGTCTGTACGTCTGTCACGCCATGTTGTAACGGATCCTTTTTCCCGAACTTTGTATAATAAATCTAAATTAAGATCTGCTGTAACAATCATATCCTGGTTCATTTCACCTTCTACCATAATTCCTTTTGGAGGAAATGGGATGTCGTTAGGAGTGATTACAACTGCTTGACCGAAATTTGCACGCATAAAATCAACCGTTGGAAGTGAACCAATCGTACCTGTATTTACTACATAAACTTGATTTTCAATTGCTCTTGCATGACATGTATAACGTACTCGGTGGAACCCATGGCGATCGTCTGTGCATGATGGGCAGAAAATGACATCTGCTCCTTTTGCTTTTGCCATGCGAACGATTTCTGGGAATTCAATGTCATAGCAAGTCAACATTGCAATTGTTCCTTTTTCTGTTTCAAAAACCTCTAAACCGTCACCTGCACTCATATTCCACTCATTTACCTCTGTTGGTGTAATATGTAGCTTTGCCTGCTCACCAATTCGGCCATCTGGATAGAATAAATGTGCAACATTATATAGTCGATCGCCTTTTTTAATAACATGCGTTCCTCCAATAATGTGCATATTGTATTGTTTTGCCAACTTTAAAAATAAAGAACGATATTGCTCAGTAAAGTTAGGTAAATCTTGGATTGTTAATGCCTCACTTTTTTCATTCCCAATTGACATAAGCTGAGTTGTAAAAAACTCAGGAAAAATGATAAATTCCGCTTCAAATTCCTCTGCTGTCTTAATATAATGCTCTACTTGTTTTTCAAACTCTTCAAAGGAGTTTATTGTGTGAAGATGATATTGAACGGCTGAAACTCTTATTTGCATATTATCCCCCTCTTCCCATTAACTCTTTATCTCTTACTATTATTATTGAATAAATAGAAGGAACGGGCAAGTATGTACTCTGCATTACATTTAGTAAATGACTTAACTATGCACTATTTACTTAATATTTCAACATCCCCATTTTTATCCAGCGTGATAACTAGATCAGTCATTCCAACAAATAATCCGTTTTCTACCACTCCTGGAATTAAATTGAGTTCTCTTTCTATTATTTCAGTTTGAATATGATTAGGTATACTGCAGTCAAAAATGTAGTTTCCGTTATCCGTAATAAATGGAGTCGCTCCATTTAAACGAAGTTCAGGGCTTAAACCGATTGCTTTAATATGTTTCATCGTCATTTCCATGCCAAATGGAATAACTTCTACTGGAAGTCGGAACTTCCCTAATCTCTCTACCATCTTAGTTGGATCAGCAACTACTATAAATGTTTTAGCTGCTTTCGCAATGATTTTCTCTCTTAATAGAGCGCCTCCCCCACCTTTAATTAGCTCAAAGTTTGGATTAATCTCATCTGCACCATCAATTGCTAAATCAATCTGTTCAATTTTACTAAAGTTTACGAGTTGGATACCCACCTCTTTAGCAAGCTTTTCAGTTTGTATGGAAGTTGGAATACCCTTTATATTCAGTCCTTCCTGAACTAATTGCCCAAGCCTTTTTATTGTATATAAAACTGTAGAACCCGTACCTAATCCAACAACCATACCATCTTTTACAAATTCTGCTGCCTTTTCTCCTACAATTTGCTTATCATTCTCATTCATGTTTACACCTTCTATTTTTTGTTCTATTTCTTAACTAGTATAAGTAATAAATCCAAATTTCATTTTTCCATAAGATGATCAATTTAATCGTACTATATAAAAATAATTTGAATAAAGAATTTTAACTATGAAAAACTAAATGAAAAATACTAAGTAAGGTGAAGATGATATGGATGTCCCTAATTTTGTACTTAAGTTTTGCATCATTTTAATGATTTTACCTGTGACGATTGTGTGTTGTTATTTTGGTTACTTAGATAAAAACTACCAAATCGTTATTTTCGGTTTTGCACTGCTATTATTTTCAATACTCGGTAATTACTTTGTCTTTACAAGAGGCAATAAAAATAGTAATTCGGAGCAATAAGAACTTTTTGTTAGTAACTACAGTCATGGAAAAACCGACCAATTTGGAAATTCAATCGACCCGGTTTTTCACTAGTATTTTTTGAATTTTCCACTTTAAAACCAACTAATAAAAGGCGGAATACTTTGAGGGAATTTAAATAGATTGAATGGGTCATATTCTCGTTTCACAACTCTTAGACGATTTAAATTCCCACCATAATATGCGGTTGGCCAATTTCTAATAAACCGATCAGGCCAATTTACGTAGTCACCAGTAGTGTATCTTGATAAGGCATTCCTTAGCTCTTCAACCCATTGATTGTTTTTTCGCTCTTCGTCAGGTGTACTCCAATTAGCAAGATACTCTTGAGCAATAATGGCATCCCTGTAATAATAGGCAGTTTCATCTGGTCTAATCCGCCTTACTGCTCCTCCAAGAGATTGGTGCCAAATACTTGACTTTCCATTTGGTGTATTTTCTAGAAAACTTTTCATGATCAAGATTGCTCTCTTTGGAAAAGTTTTATTTAGAAAAGACCCTGATCTTTTTTTATAAGCTGGGACATTCCCACTTGGTTCATCAAAAAAATGAACAGCTTCTATATAAGGTACTTCCCTTACCATTACTTTTATAGGTGAACCAGTTTCTGTTAGTGGCCGTAACAGTTCATTCAATTTTGTTACTGGACCTACAAATTCACCTTGAGCAATAATTGGATTTACTTCCCTAGATTTTAGTTCAATTTCTGAAGTTAGCTTGATATCCGTGTTAATTGCCCAATTTTGCCAAGCATCAAAAGCGGCTTCAAAGTCTTCCCACTCCCAAATAATCGAGAAAATCGAAACAGTTGAAATTGGGTGTACTTTAAATTTAAGCGACGTGACAATGCCAAAATTTCCGCCTCCACCGCCACAGCAAGCCCAAAAAAGATCACTATTCTGGTTCTTATTTGCTTTAATCAGTTTAGCTCTCCCATGCCCATTCGATACTACTATTTCTATTTCAAGTAGATTATCACATGTAAGACCATACAATCGCGACAGCATCCCGATACCTCCACCAAGTGTAAGACCAACAAGGCCAACACTACTTTCAGTACCTGCTGGGATTGTCGTACCATTTTCCCATAGAATATTATATACTTTCCCTAAATCAGCCCCGGCTTGTATTTTTGCGGTCATGTTTTTGCAATCTACACTAACTGTATTCATCTCACTAACATCGATAACAAGACCACCATCTACGAGCGAATAATTTTCATAGTTATGCCTGCCACTTCTAACTCTAAATGGCATATTATTTTCCTTCACCCAATTCAAAGCATTTAATACATCTCGTTTCTTTTGGCAAAATACAATTATTTTAGGGAATTTAGGATTGTTTAAAGTATTATTTGTTCTAGCTTGTTCATAATCCACATCACCTGGTGTAACAATCCGTCCAGTCAGTTTTGTCTTTTCCAAAAAATATAACCCCTTTCAAACATACAGTAAAGAGAATGCTATATTCTATGAAAGATCACCTGGAAAAGACACTTGCCTATGTGTGTACACTAAATACCGTTCATTTTCTCTCTTTTACAATCATACGCAATCCATCTTTCGGACGAAGTGTGATAAGTGGTTCTGTCTCCACTTTATGATGATTAGGAGCTAGTTCAATCGTATAATGCTGAACGACTGTTGCTAATACTAAAGCAGCCTCCATAATTGCGAAATGATTTCCGATACAAACACGTGGCCCACCACCAAAAGGAAAATACGCATATTCAGGAACCCCTTCTACCTTTCCATTTTTAAAACGCTCTGGAAGAAATTCTTCCGCATGTGAGAAATACCTTTCAGAACGCTGCATGATATAGGAACTCATCATGACTGTCTCACCTTTTTGAATTCTGTAGTCACCAATGCTGACATCTTCTATTGCTTTTCTGCTAATAAGCCATGCAGGAGGATAGAGACGTAAACTTTCCCAAATAATTTGCTGAGTATAAATTAAATCTTTCATTGATTGATAATCTGCTCGTTTTTTACCTAGAACACGATCTACTTCTTCATATAATAATTTAGCTTTATCCGGATGCTGAGATAAAAGATATAAGCACCAAGATAATGCATTTGCAGTCGTTTCATGACCCGCAAGAAAGATTGTCATTGCTTCATCCCTTAATTGTTGATTCGTCATGCCTTCATTAGACTCTTCATCCCTTGCTTGCATTAATAGTCCTAGTAAATCTTCCTTTGTTTCTGAGCTATTTCTTTTTTCAATCATTTCATATAACACCTTATCGATAGCCTTAATAGCCTCCGATAAAGATTTATTTTTTGGTGTATTCAGTTTGAGTGGAGCTTTTAAAACGGATCGAATTCGCTTCGTTGCAATATCCATAATAATGTCAAAATGCTTCCCAACACGATCATGTCCTTGACTCAGATCCATACTAAACATAGTTTTAGCAATAATAGCTAATGTAAGCTCCATCATATCTCTACTAATGAGACGCTCTTCACCATCTTTCCATGAACTAATAAACTCTTCAGTGAGCAATGTCATATCCTTTGCATAGGATTGGATATGCTGCTTCGTAAATGATGGCTGAATCAAACGCCGCTGCCTCATATGTACTTCATCTTCACTCGTTAACAATCCCTCACCGAGCAACGTTTTCATCTCTTGAAATGGCTTTGATTTATGGAATGAATACTGCTTCGTTACTAATACCTCTTTTATTAAATCGGGCTCTAATAGCAAGTTCATTTTACGATGAGCAAATCGAAATGAGACAATCGTATCATGATTTCTATAAAGTTCACTTAAAAAATATATTGGATCTTTCCGAAACTCATTCAAATGCCCTAAAGGTGAATAAGAAGCCAGTCCTTTTACTTCAAGCATTAAAATCACTCCATTTCAGGAAATTTTAATCATAGGATACTCTTATTATATTAAGAAGAAGAGACGGCTAATGCTTTTTATATTTAGATCTACGTGTACTTAAATTTAGTAGACTTGTATTCTAGGATTTATTTTTAGAACTAAAAAAAGACTGCCTAATTTAGACAATCTTTCAGAGATGATACGTTCTGATAAAGAATATGGTACAAATCTTGAAAAGTTAATCTTCTTCTCGACTGTGTACAATCCATTCTGAAACGACATAAGAAATAGAAGGTTCTTTTTACCATTCCAAATCGTGTTTCTCGACATAGTGTTTTTTTATTTCTAGTCCATATGCCTAATTCTTATCAAAGTTTGTCGAAGCTTTTAATTATTTCTTAACAATATAAACATTCAAATGATTCAGATTTATTATATAATTTAATTGTCTTATCTTTTCGACAGGATAAGGAGGAAAGGCTTATTTTTTTAGGGGAAATGTCGAATGAAAAATGAGGAGGAATGGAGTGTTGCCCTTCCAGGTTTCTATGTTGATGATGTCAAAGTGACGACTAACAATAAGGAAATCCTATCAGACGATGCAGAAGGAACTTCGAAGTTTAACCTTAGTGGATTCACAAAAGATTCTGATAAGAAAGAAACAAGTCACTACTATTTATTAGAATGGCGTTCTCACAACGGCTCTGATTTAGGTTTAGCAAATGTAAACCGCAGAGGCACAATGTTATCTTATGATCAAGGGCTAGTGGTTTGGTATGTTGATAATAGTTTTGACAACAACTGGACAGGTCAAGGTTACCACCCTGGTGATGGCTTCTTAGGAGTTGTCGATGCCGATCAGCACAACAATATCTGGCATAATAAAAATTGGACAGATCCTACTGATAGCTACGGTCTAAATAAAGTTCTAGGTTCAAACAGCTACCAAATGCATGATGAGGCATTTAGCTTAAATAAAGGCAGCGATGTCACTATTGGTGATTCATCTTTCTACATGAAAGATAACTTTACACAAAGTAATGCCCTATTCGATGATTCTCAAGATTATAGCAACCCTCAAGATCCAGATGTTGGCCGAAATGTTCCTAAATACGGATTGAAAGTTCGTGTAGTGGGTCAAAGTGCTGACGGTTCAGTTGGGAAAATTGTTGTCTTTAAATAAAAATGAAGTGAACTCAAAAAGTTTATAAAATTAATAGCGAGGATTGAATCCTGTATTGTACAGGACTCAATCCTCTTAATTTTGTCTAAAGTCGTCTTCCGCTTAGCTCTAAAGAAAAAATAAACATTTTTCTCATTCAATTATTCCTATTTCTTGAGCCATCTGAACCGCTTCTTCCTTGTTACGCACGCCTAACTTTGTGTAAGCCGTGGAAGCATAGTTTCTGACCGTACCATTTGACAAATATAACCTTGAAGCTATCGTGTTGTATCGTAGTCCCTTTGCTACTAGCTGCAATATTTCTATCTCTCTAGCTGTTAGCTCATAAGCAGTTGCTTTAGATTGTGGTGTCTCATTTTGCGCATCAAACTTCTCAAATATTTTGTGAGACATTTCCTGATCTATCAGGGTCCCACCTCTGTGTATAAGTCGGATTGCATTAGCTAGCTCCAACGTTTCAATAGATTTAAGTAAAAAACCATCCGCACCGCAACGAAGGGAGTCCAGCGCCTGTTCTGTATCCTGAAACGTTGTAAAAATCAATACGCGGATATGTGGCCATTGTTGTTTAATCCTTTTGGTTGCTTCGACTCCATCCATGTGGCGCATATCTAAATCCATTAGTACAATATCGGGTTGAAGGCTCCCGCACATCTCGATGGCTTGATTGCCATCTTCAGCCAAACCGACTACATTTAAATCTTCATATCTTTCGAGTAGTGTCCTCAAACTTTCCCGAACAAACGGTTGATCGTCGACAATTAACAATCGAATAAGTCCATCTTTTATTTCAGTTTGTCGCGGTATAGTACAAGTAACAAGCATTCCTTCATCTGGTTTTGTATATACAGACAATTGACCTTGCAAATTCATTGCCCGCTCTTTCATCGCTCTAATACCAAAGCCTTCCTGCCATTCTACATTTCCCTTACCATTATCTTGCACTTCTAACCTAGTAAATTGTTGTTCAAACTGCAATGAAACTATAATTTCATTCCCCTGACCATGACGTACTGCATTTGTAAGGGACTCTTGTAAGCAACGGATGAATGCCATTCTCGCCTGCCGAGACAGTTCGTATTCCTCTCCGAATGCTCGAAAGCTTACATTCACCCGAGCGTACTCTTGAAATTCGGCTCCAAGATTTTGTAGAGATTGAGTTAAGGAAAGCGATTGACACGGTGAATCCATTTGATGTAGGTAACCTCTCACGTCCTCAATGCTTCTACGCCCCATTTCAAGCAGAGAATCTAACCTCTGAATACCCTTTTCGGTAACAAGCTCGGTACGTAACGTTTCCATCCCCAAAATAATGGATGTATAAGTGTGGCCAACTGTATCATGAAGCTCACTAGACAGCCTGCTTCGTTCCTCTGCAAGTGTAATGCGTTCGATCTGAGACATATATTGCTCAAGTACCGCGTTTTGTTTACAAATCGCTTCATTTTGCTTATGATTGACGATTAATAAATGAAAAGCGAACCCCATTACATAAGCGAATCCGTAGTATGTGACCATAATCCAATAGCTATTACTTGGCGCAACCGCATCGAAAATTCCAGTTATAATAAAAATTGTTGTTGGAGCTGTCCAATAATAGGACAAATACTTACTATTTGCTGCGATAAGAAACACCGATATAAGAAATGTGCTGTAAGCTTCTGGAAATAAAGAAGTTAAATAGATACATAGTCCGCCATATAGCAATATTTCTGTGAACAAGTAATATTTGTAATTGAACAGTAAGGCTACCCATGGAATAGAGAAGGCAACAATCTCCCAAGGAATAATAACCCAAAGTGATAGTGTTAAACCATCCTGAAAATTTAATGTAGTTAGGATGATCGAGACACTAACAAGTAGACGGATTCCTAACATAATCCAATCATACCAAAACCAATACTTAACCATATTCAACAAGTCATTTACCCCCTAAGTAGCCTTCCTTCTTATTACCTATATTATAGAATAATCTTTATCGCATTTTTATACTTTTAAGTTTAGACTGCAAACTTCTATCGATTTAGCTGCCGAATCATATTGCGTGTATAACCTCCAATTTTTTTTGCCAAACCATCTACTAATCTAATACTTATAGCGGTAATCACTATACCCATAGACATTACAATGAGTGCCTTGACAAAAGTATCAATCTGCATGAAAAAAATATTCATGTCGATGTATCGATACAGTATTGGTGCCAATAGAAACATAAGTGGCATTACATATAAAACGACTGCACTTATGAGACTGAAAATTCCAATCACAAATTTCTGCATTAACCAAAAGACTGCAGACCAGGTGCGACGATTCGTAAGCCCTAATTTCACTTGTGCCCAGTCCGATGTATCCGTTGTTACACTACTATTATAAGAGTCTGTCGAAATATCAGTGTAAATTTTCGTTTGTATACGTTCGAATTGGATAAAGGATGTGGTCGTCTGAAGTACGCGTATAACTAGTGGAATCCCGACTACAGTAAATGAAAGGGTGAAACTCAATAGCAGAGCAACCAGGTAAAAACAAAAATAAAACAGTCCTGTAACAAAAGTTAGCAATAAAAAATAACCATTCTGGATGAATCTTAGTTTCATAAGGTTCATCACTCCTCTCTATTTAATACCAGCATCATACTGCTTTCTTTGTCAAACTCACTAGTGTAAAAATGTCATATGACATTTTTACATAATGCTAAAAAGGGCGAATTAGCCTACTCCTGTTTAAAAAAAGATGATTTCCATCATAAAACAATCCCGTTCTTGGCTCTGCAAGAAGGGATTGTTTTGTACTCTTAATTAATATGAGATGGACTTGTTTTTCGGATATGAAAAATTATATCGAACTGCTCAAGCAATGAAGTATCATTATATAATGAACCGTTTGGGAGGATCTGTCCCCCTATACTCAGTAATGGCCTCTTTTCTCTAACCCATTTCTTTGCTTGACCATTAAGGTGACGATTATCTAACAAAAACATATTATATGGGACTTTTCCAAGGATATAATTGAAACTATTCACATCTTGTGGAATCGTATCAGTTGCAATCTTACCTCCAGTGGTAGGATTATATTCGCTGTATAAGGTGAATTTTCCCTCGGTAGTTGTACTGCCAATTGAAACATAATTATTGTCTAAACGTTCTTTCAAAAACTGTCCCGCAACATTAGGGTATAATTTCTCATCGATAATACCTTTGGCTATGTGGATATTGTGTGCCCATACCATAGTTTTACCGCCAAATGTCTCTTGTGCCCACATTGCATGATCAGCCAAATATTGATCATGTAGCTTCACCATACTTGGATAATCATTAGGAAGCATCATTGTGGTAAATTCCTCTATTACATTCGCCGTCTCTTTCACCCAGATAAACTCGGATGAAACTCTCTCTGTGTTTGCTTGTTCATTTTCATTATTTAGCAATTGGACTACTTTCTCAGCATTTGCCTTGAATTTTTCTTTCATTTCAGGAGCAAGCTGCATATATTCCTGTATACTTCCAGTGTAAGAAGAAAGCTCTTTATAGTTTTCTTCTACTTCTGCCCGTATATCTGGTCGATGCTGCTTTACATAATCAGTTACTTTATGAAAGACACTTTGATCCATTGTTTTTAAGTCAAGTCCGATAAATTGGATTTTCTTTTTATTGGATGGATCAGCATTATAATCTTTCATCCACTCAATCATGGCTATAATTTCATCAGTAGGATATAACAATTTTAAGAAATCTCTAGGATTCCCTTTTCCTGTTTGGATATAGTCATTTAGCTTTAAGCCGTTCCCCCAATCTTCTTCCATTCCGAAATTCGTAAAACCCATCTCAGTAACTAAGTATTTCACTAGGCGAAACTTCATGGTGAAAATTTCGGAGCTTCCATGAGTATTCTCTCCTAATCCTACATATTGAGCGCTCCCAATCATGTTCTTAAGTGGTTTTAAATCGTCAAATGGTTTTGATGGTTCTATCGTTTTTAATCGCTTTGCCTGTGATTCTATCGAATTAACGATATTATGTTGGATTGGTTGAACTGAATCTTCGACTGCTACCGCTTGAGCTTTTCCTTCTCCACCAAATCCTGCAACTAATATAGCTGTACTAACCATTGCACAATACATCTTTTTCTTATTCATTTTCTCACCTCAATTGAATTATTCAAAAGCAAGATTGATTGATACACTTGCACGGATCAATCAATTGCCTGAATTCAATTGTTAGCTATTTCATATCACATTTTCTAGTTACATATTGTCATAAGATTAATTGACACAGGTCATATGCTAATCATTACACTTTCGTACTTTCAGTTTTATCTGTAATTTTTACAATATTAACTCTAAGCTAACTCTACTTTATTTTCCAATTACCTTTGACTAAACAGTCACTGCCATTCAGAGCAACAAAAAAAATCGAATTTACATTCGATTTTTTTGTCCACTAATGCATGGTATATTTTAGTTTTCGATTTTCTTAAGTTTCAAGAAAATGATTCATAGTCTTATAATGTATTCTAATTGTTTAACCTTTGGTTTTGTATATTGCATTCTTATTTAGAGGTCCTGTCTTTTCTAAAACAAATGAATGTTTTCTTTCTTACATGCTTCTCGCATTTCATCAGGCCATACAGAAGATTGAACTTCACCAATATGCGCTTTACGTAAGAAGAACATGCACATTCTTGATTGCCCAATACCACCACCAATTGTTAGTGGAAGTACTTCCTCTAAAATACCTTTATGAAAATCATAATCGCGTTTGAAATCTTCACCTGTCTTCGTTAACTGCTCATCAAGTGATTTACGATCAACACGGATACCCATTGATGATAATTCAAATGAGGATTGTAATACTGGATGCCAGAATAAGATGTCTCCGTTTAATTTCCAATCGTCATAGTCAGCTGCACGTCCATCATGTTTTTCACCAGAACGAAGTACATCGCCAATTCCAATAATAAAAACTGCACCATGCTCTTTTGCAATTGCATGCTCACGATCTTTCGGTGTTAATTCTGGGTATTTATCTTCTAATTCTTGGGCTGTAATAAATATAATATTTTCTGGTAAATACTTCCCAAGATACGGATATTTTTCAAATAAATAATTTTCCAAATCTTTGAAGATTCCATAAATTGTTTGTACGGTTTCTTGTAAATAATCTATTGTACGCCATTGATTTTGAATAATTTTTTCCCAATCCCATTGGTCAACATAAATTGAATGAGTAGCATCAAGTTCCTCATCACGGCGAATCGCGTTCATGTTTGTATATAAACCTTCACCAGCTTCATAACCATATTCATGCAGTGCAAATCGTTTCCATTTAGCTAGTGAGTGAACAATTTCTAACTCTTCTCCTGAATGTAGCATATCAAATTCAATGGGGCGTTCTACACCGTTTAAGTGATCGTTTAAACCCGATTTTTTCGTTACGAATAATGGTGCAGATACGCGGAACAGTTCAAGACGTTTTGCTAATTGTTCCTCAAAAAATGTTTTAACTTCCTTAATTGCGATTTGTGTCTCTCTTACTGTCATTAATGATTGATACATGCCTATTTCCTCCTAAAATGTTTGGATGTAGTAAAAGAAGCCAACAAAAAAAGCCCTTCTTTCCCAAAAAACTGGGACGAAAGACTTTGGTTCCGCGGTACCACCCAAATTAGCAACAGAGGTTGCTCACTTATTCAGTACGGAGATTAGAGAGATCTCGATACTGTTCTTCTTTAACGGCGAAGTTCACGGCTAAGTCTACTTTCCTAAAAAAGGATTTCGGTTAGCGACTCCAGGAGGTTCTTCATAACAGGCTTCGTATCAGGCTCACACCACCCCTGACTCGCTTTGTCTACGTCCTACTACTACTCGTCCTTTCACAGTCGTTTGTTGTCACATCTCTGAAACATTTTATTAATGATTATTTTATAGATAAAAATGAGAAAGTCAATGTTTTTTTCAATTTTTATTTTATTCTAAACAAATAAACATGTTAATGATCTATCTTTAAACTGTTCTCTTTTGCGTTATTTTGTAGCCAGTAATAGATCTTTTGAACTCGAAGGTTTCATTCATTGTTGTCAACTATTTTCACGGATGGCTAACGCTCAACTAGCCCAATTCAACAACCTTAAAGCTGCTTTTTTAGCTTTTTTCTTATTCAAGTAAATGGCAGGTTAGTGCAATAAGAAAGGATTAGAAATTTAGTTAAATAATCTACAAAAGAAGGAAAAATTTTCCTTTATATAGAAATGGATATATTTGGATATCATTTTTTATAAGGAGAATTTTAAATTATGATAAAACGGAAAGTAGTCATATATAAAAACAGGAAATGGGGAAAGACACTGACATGAAGAAGATACTCGTTTATCCAATTTTAGCTGTGATGTTAAGTTCTGTATTAGGAGCTTGTACATCACAAAATGCACAAACTCCCAAACTAAAAGAAGAACAGGCAACTGAAAAGAATGCAGGAACAGAAGTAACTAAAATAAATACTTCCCATTGGTCCTATAAAGGGGAAACAAGCCCCGAGCACTGGGGGGAATTAGATCCTGCTAACTCAGCCTGTGTAAATGGTAGTGAACAATCGCCAATTAACATTGAATTTTCGCAAGTTGAGAATGAACAAGATGCAGAAGACCTTCAAATTAATTATGAACCGATGTTATTTTCACTCATGAACAATGGTCATACTGTACAGGCAAATGCTGCGGGTGGTAGTAACAGCATACTCATTGAGGGGAAGGAGTACAAGCTTGCACAATTTCATTTCCATACCCCAAGTGAGCATCAATTCAACGGCAAAAATTATGTAATGGAGCTTCACCTTGTACATAAAGATTCAAATGGAAAGATTGCTGTCCTTGGAGTGATGATTCAGGAAGGTGAAGAAAATAAAAATCTGGCAGCGGTCTGGGATATTCTACCGAAAGAAGAAACAGATAAAGATATTCCCTTGAATGAGACAGTTGATTTAAAGGCTTTGCTTCCTGAAGATCAAACTGCATTTCATTATGAGGGTTCATTAACGACCCCTCCTTGTACAGAAGAGGTAAAATGGACCATTTTTGAAATGCCGATTGAAATGTCAAAAGAACAAATTGAAGCATTTCGAAAGATTTTCCCCGATGATCATCGTCCAGTTCAATCTCTAAATAATCGTAAAGTCATAAAAAGCTAAAATATCCACGTTAATAGATTGTTATACCCAACGGGAGCGTTGATCAAAGAGAGATTAATACTCTATTTTGTTGACCTTACTTATATAGGGAATAATTAATAGTCTTATCATGATTGAAATGAGGGAAATTAGAATGTAGTCTCCTGACAATAATTGATAACTAATTACATCACCATCTTTTAGATCAGTATTAGCAATGAACCTCTTTGGTATTTTTTTAGCTTGTGGTTGTTAGGAATTTATTTGTTCTTTTAGTTTTAGTAATACTGCTTGCCGCTTCTTTTTTAATTGTTCGTCATCTGCCCAATATTCAAGATCATCACCACTATCAATAATTTGAATGGCTATATCTTTTACTTCGTCTTGGAGTCTACCTAATTTCCATTGAATACACGCAAATGTTAACCAGAAAGTAGTGATTTCATCATCATCTAATCATTATTCTTTTTTATTAATAAAGCTCGATAGAAATCTATCTTTTATTTTATTGGCAACAATTTCATCAAATTGTTTTATTCGATGAATATAGAGGTCCATTTTCTTAATGGTTCATTTTCAAACCTGGAAGACGATGTAGCCACCAGAGAAATGATATCGGCACATTCGGCCCAAAATGGTCATATATTTTACAAATCGTGGCCACTCTCAAAATTGTGGCCACACTCGCTTCAACTATCCGTCAACCCTACCGCTGAACCGTTTGATCGCTTCCTCGGTCACCGGCTCGAAGAGGTTTACAAGGTTGCCGTCGGGATCACGGAACAACATAGCACGGTTCCCCCACGGCATCGTGGTCGGTTCCTTCACCCACTCGTCAATAAAAGGCTTTAAACGTTCGTATTCAGCATCGATGTTGTGGATTTGAAATTCGATGATAACAGTGTGATTACTGGCCGCTATTGCGGAACCAGTGCCAAACAGTGGTACCGTCTGCGAGTGGCCGATTGCCAGGGTGCACGATTTCAAAACAAGTTCGGCAAAAACAGGCGCGGGGCGTTCCGCTGAAACACTCAAGACTTTTTCATAAAACTTGACAAGACGATCCAAGTCGTCGGTAATAATGCGAACAGAAGCAAAATTCACTAGATAACACCCTTCCTAATAAAATATCGTATCATATCATTTTTGGCCAGAACCAGCGATGCTATCGTAAATTGCAAAAGGTTACGAAGTCCTGTTTTTTCCATTTTAAGTAACCTAATTTGCGATTTAACGGACATTCGTTGGTTCTACCCAGGTTTAAAACTGTAAAGGCTAGATTTAATCAATAATTATTCCATTTTTGGTTTTAGGACCCATCCTTCCATGTCTGCCTACTGTGCAATTGGTCCATAGTAATATGAATTATCCTTTGCAAGACATACTTCGCATTTATCTCCCACTCCTTTACGTTTGCTTACTCCCATTATAAAAAAACACTACTGACAACAGTATGTCAGTAGTGTTTTAACATTTTTTTGACTTCCTCACGAATCCGATTTCGGAATGATTCAGGCTCCAATACAATCACTCCCGCTCCCCAGCCAAGCACCCATTGTAGCAATTCGTCTAGTTGACGAACGCGTAAGACCACATGCAATCCATCTCGATGCTCTTCCATATCCTCCATATATTGATGGTTCGACTCCCTCACTTTATCTACGATGTCATGGTTAAATCGAAGGCGTACTCGCAAGTTCCTATCATCCGGAGGGGTATACTCCCTTAAGTTAAAATGCGACGCCAGTTCGAATCGTTCTTCCAGATCGATAAGTTCCGTCATTCGGGACAAGCGGAAGTGGCGAATCTCTTGGCGCAGATCACATCGAGCTACGAGCATCCACGATCCTTGAATGAGCACCAATCCATAGGGAGCAACGGTACGAACACTATGGTGCTTCCCCTCGGAATCTGCAAGTCTTTTTGCATAATGAAAGTTTATCTTTCGCTCGTCTAATATCGCTCGACGGATCTTTTCTAGATATTTCTTTTCTTTTGACGGCGTAACCTGTTTATCGGAAATGAGCAAACGCATAGTTTTGAGTACTTGAGAAGTTTCATTGCGAACGCTCGACGGAAGAATGGCCTCGATTTTGGCACCAGCCGCTTGAGCCCTGACACGATAATCATCATCAAATTGTTGTTCGATAAAGTCTGTTCCAATCAGTAGGCTCACGGCTTCTGGTACCGTAAAACTGATAGGGGGAAGGAAATAGCCTTCCATTAAGGAATATCCTGTCCCAGGGGCTCCTATGATTGGCACACCAGCTTCACTCAGCGCCTGAATGTCGCGGTAGATGGTTCGCACGCTAGTTTCAAATAGGGTTGCCAAATCTTCGGCACGTACAACTTCTTTACGTTGCAACTCCAGCACAACGGCTAACAATCGGTCTGTTTTGTTCATTGGTTCCCCCCTTGAATGTTTATTACAAAATAATATACCACATGTTCTTCAACTAACCTGCCATTTAATCGAATAAGATAACCTCAATCCACTTTAACAAATTCAAATTTTAAAAATAAAAAAACAGAAACAAGCCACCACAATCGACTGTTTCTGTTTTTAAATATTATTTCCCTTTATTACGTGTCATTACGTCAAACACAACCGCAAGAACAAGTACTGCTCCTCGAATGATGTATTGGTATGAAATATCAATACCCATTAAGTTCATCCCACTTGTTAATGAAGCCATTACGAATGCACCGATAATTGTACCTGTTACTTTACCAACACCACCAGCAGCAGAAACACCACCTACATAAGCTGCAGCAATTGCATCTAACTCAAACATTGTACCTGCTTGGGGAGAAGCAGATGCAAGTCGAGCTGTAAACAATACGCCTGAAAGGGCTGCAAGCATACTCATTGAACCGAATACAATGTAAGTGATTTTCTTTACGCTAATACCACTTAACTGTGCTGCTTCAGGGTTTCCACCAACTGCATAAATGTGACGCCCTAAAGGAGTTCTTGTTGTAATGAAGTGGTAGACTACTACTACAATAAACATGATCACAGCAGTCCAAGAAATTCCTTGATAGCCCGCTAGAATATAGCAAATGTAACCAATGATACCAGAAATAAATAATAATTTAATAATTTGCATTGGCATTGAAAGTACTTCAAAACCGTATTTTATGTTTACGCTTCTCTTTTTAAAATCACTCCAGATAAAAAGAATGATAGAGATCGCACCGATTAATAGTGTTGATATGTGTAAACCATTTAAATTTCCTAAACTAGGAATATAGCCATTTCCAATTGCCTTAAAGCTTTCGTTAGCAACGATGATTGTACCAGTTTTAACAAGAGACATTAGTAGTAATCCCTTGAATATTAACATTCCTGCTAATGAAACTACGAATGAAGGGATTCCTAAATTAGCAACAAAGAATCCATTAATTAGACCAATAATAGCGCCAAATACTAGAACTGCAATGATAGAAATCCAGACTGGCAAACCGTGTGTTAGAAATAGAGCAACTACTGCTCCTAGAAAACCAGCAACGAAACCAACTGATAGGTCAATATGTCTAATGACAATTACTAATGTCATCCCAACTGCAAGGACTGCAACATAACCTGTCATATTGATTAAATCACTTAAGTTACGAGATGACATAAATAATCCATCTGTATTTAAAGTAAATACTAACATTATTACTGCAAGAGCTATATACATTCCATATTCACGGATGTTTTTCCTTAATAACATGCCTGCTTCTTGAAAAAAGTTCATTTTATTCAACCTCTCTTAAACGGTAGCTAGAGCCATAACGCTCTCTTGAGTTGCTTCTTCTCTTGATAATTCTCCGGTTATTTTACCTTCTGCCATTACATAAATTCGGTCACTCATACCAAGGACTTCTGGAAGTTCAGAGGAAATCATGATAATGCTCATGCCTTGTTCAACCAGTAGATTCATAAAACTATAGATTTCAAATTTTGCACCTACGTCTATTCCACGTGTAGGTTCATCAAGAATAAGTACATTCGGATTTGTAAATAACCATTTACTTAACGATACTTTTTGCTGATTTCCCCCACTCAATTTCCCAACAATTGAAGTAATTGAAGGAGCTTTTATGTTTAACTTGTTTAAATAATCATTTGCAACGACAATTTCTTCATGTTGATTAATCACACTTGACTTGGAAATTTCAAATAAGTTCGTAATCGAAATATTATTTTTAATATCTTGTTCAAGGATTAATCCGTCGCCTTTACGATCCTCTGTTACATAGGCTATACCAGCTTTTATTGCATCTTTTGGATGTTTAAAACGCTTTTGTTCACCATGCACTAAAACGGAACCATCAAGTTTAAAATTTGTTGGATTACCAAAAATACTTTTTGCTAGTTCTGTTCGACCCGATCCCATCAATCCAGCAATACCGATAATTTCGCCTTTTCGAACATTTAGATTGATATGATGAAGAATTTTTCGACCTAATTTTGGATCGTATACATCCCAGTCTTTTAATTCTAATGAAACTTCACCAAACTTTTGATTTGGACGCTTCGGATAAATATCATCAATTTCACGCCCAACCATATGTTTGATAATTGTGTTTTCGGTGATTTCTTCTTTATTTAAAGAGCAAATTGTTTTCCCGTCACGAAGTACAGTAACCGTATCTGCAACAGCAATTACTTCTTTAAGTTTGTGCGAAATCATAATACAAGAAATGCCTTGGTTCTTTAATTCTTCCATTAAGAATAGTAGATTTTCACTATCATCTTCATTTAAAGCAGCTGTAGGCTCATCAAGAATAAGCAATTTAACATCTTTACTAAGTGCTTTAGCAATTTCAACAAGCTGCTGTTTCCCAACACCTAATTCCTTAATTTGCACGTCCGGATTTACATCCAACTTTACCTTTTTTAACATTTCGATCGCTTTTACAATCGTTTCATTGAAATCAACCGTCATTCCCTTTTTAATTTCATGCCCGATAAAAATATTTTCATATACGGACAGTTCAGGAAAAAGTGATAATTCCTGATAGATAATTCCAATACCCTTTTTTTCACTATCACTAATTTTTGAAAACTTTTGAACCTCATCTCCAAAAACAATATCACCTGTATAAGTTCCAAATGGATAAATACCACTTAATACTTTCATTAAGGTCGATTTTCCAGCACCGTTTTCACCAACTAAGCAATGAATTTCACCTTTTCTAACCTTGAAGTTAACATCGCTTAATGCTTTCACCCCTGGAAACTCTTTTGTGATATTTCTCATTTCTAAAATAAATTCACTCATATGATCCGTCTCCCGAATTTGCCATCTACTTGAGTCATTAAAATTGAATAATTAACAAAATAGTGACGGTTAGACCATCACTATTTTGCAAGTTTTTTCTTCTATTAATTACTTCAATCCAGTGAAGTCTGAAGCACTATAGTATCCAGAATCAACTAAGTCTTTCTTCACTGTGCTTTGATCAACAACAATAATATCTGTTTGTTTTGTTTTGATATCAGCTTTACCGTTGTTTGTAACGCCTGAAGCATCAGGAGTTTCATTTTTTAAGATTGAAGTTGCAGTAGCGATTGCATCTTTAACTAAAGTACGAACATCTTTGAAAACAGTCATAGATTGTTTGCCATCGATAATGTATTGTACAGAAGCTTTTTCAGCATCTTGACCAGAAATTACATATGAAGTTACGTCTTTATCTGATTTAAATGTATCAGCGATTGAACGAGCTGTTCCATCATTTGGAGCAAGAACTAATACATCACCTTTGTCAGCTTTAGTAGCCTTTGTTAAGTTAGATGAAGTTAAGTTTTTAGCTACATTGAAATCCCAGTTAGTTGTAACTTGACCAATAATTTTTGCTTGCTCATCACGAGTTAAATCAGCTTTAGCTTTTAAGCTATTTGCAGCTGCTGAATTCTCAACTTTGAATGTTCCATCAGCAATTTTTGGTTGAAGAACTTTCCAAGCACCTTGGAAGAATAAGAATGCATTGTTATCAGATGCAGCACCTGCGTATAGGTATAAAGGTTGGCCTGTTTTACCTGAAGCATGGTCTACAAGATATTGTGCTTGTGCAGCACCTACAGCAACGCTATCAAATGATACATAGTAATCAACTGCGTCAGTACCTGTAATTAAACGGTCGTAAGAAATTACTTTAACACCAGCAGCTTTTGCAGCTTCAGCTGAAGCAGCAGCAGCAGCACCGTCTTGAGGACAAATAATTAAAACTTTAATGCCTTTTGCAATTAAAGAATCAACGTTTGCTTTTTCTTTAGCAGAGTCACCTTGTGAGAATAAAATTTCAACTGAATAATCTGTATCTTTTAAAGCATTTTTAAAGCGAGTTTCATCTTGAGTCCAACGTGGCTCATCTTTCGTAGGTAAAACGATACCAATATCAACTTTACCATCCTTACTTTTCTTACCAGCAGAAGTGCTATCACTTGATGTTGCTGATGATCCACATCCAGCTGCGACAAGAGTCATTACTAAAAATACTGAAATTATTGCAAAAATCTTTGATAACTTTTTCAAAGTGTTTCCCCCTTTTTTTCTGGTTACGCTTTCATAAATAAGGTTATCACGATTTTTATTGGAAACGCTTACCCATTTCCTTCACTCTTTTGTCTATTACCTGTACTAATTTACCCCACCTCAGAAAACGTTTACATTCAGAATATTAAAACTAGCATTATCTTAACTTTGAGACATATTAGTGCAGTTAATTTCGATTTAATACAAAAAAGAGTCAAACAGAAACTCAATAAAAGTATGTACAAATTTAAAAACAATTCGTAAATACGATCATTAAGTACGTCGTTAGACTCTTTTAACAATAATTATTCAAATAAAGTAATTAATCATTTATTAGTTCAAATTTAAGTTTCCAAATTTTCCTCTAATTCTCTTTAAATATTCATTAAAACTTTCTTCCTATATTCCTTAGGAGACTCATTCGTACATTTTTTAAATACTCGACTAAAGTAATTTGGATCATTATAGCCCACTTGGTAACAAATTTCTTTTAAATTCAATTCTCTTTTTTCCATTAATTGTTTTGCTTTATTGATTCTTAAATTCATTAAATAATCACTGAAAGTCTCACCTGTTTGTTTTTTAAATAGTTTACTAAAGTAGACCGGATTCAATTTTAAATAGTTGGCCACTTGCTCAAGTGAGAGATCCTCTATGAAGTGATGAGCGATATATTCCCTAGCCAATATCATGAGATGATTCGTTTTGATTTCTTTTTCTCGATCGATCTTAGTAATTAAATGAATGATTTGTTGCTCCACAAACATCTTCAATTCACTGATTTCGTTAATTTCTGGAATATGAAATTTCTCAACTTCAATCGATGAACTACGGAGAGATTGGAAAACTTGATTAAATAATGAATTTAATTCCCTTCTAACTTGCTTAACATTATAATTAACAAATCTTTCATACAAATAATTAAATTGGTTCATAACCTCTTCTAAATCAGCTTTTCTAAAAGTATCAATTAAAACTTGTTTTTCCTCGTCCGGTATACTTAAAGAAAGATTTACTGAATGCAGATTAACACGTGTTAACTCATCACATTCTAAACTTGCATGAAATGCCTCATTATAAGATTGTCGTAATCCTTCAATCCCTTGCTTTAAAGACCCAATACCAATCACTGTTTGATAACCAGTTTGATTTTCTATATATTCAATGGTTTTTAAAGCATCTTGATAGAGTACAAGCGATTGTAGATCAGCTTCTCGGTTTGGCTGTACTGGAATAAATATGGCTAATTGGCCATCTACAACAGGACTGATTAAACAATTCCTCCAAGATTTCATAAAATGCCTTACGCATTCATAAATTCTCCTCTGCTCCTTGTCATTTTGACTAATTTCTTTTGGCAATTTAATGACGTTCGCATAACCTAATTCGATTTCAAAACCGAGAATACTAGATAGTTGAGACACATTTAGTTCCTGAACAGTATTAAACATTAACATTAACGTATATTCATTTTCAGTGAGAGGACGTATAATCGATAAATTTTCAATAGCCTCTAATTCTTGTAATCTTTTCTTATGATCTTCTTCTATTTCATCGATCATTTTTTGAAGCAAAGAGATAATATGATCCTTTTTAGCTGGCTTTAATATATAATCTTTAACACCTAATGAAATAGCCTCTTGTGCATACGTAAAATAGTCATATGCCGTGACAATAAATATTTTCGTATCAGGTAGTTTTTGTTTTATAACTGAAACAGCTTCAAGTCCTTGAATACCAGGCATTTTTATATCCATAAAGATAATATGAGGCTGGTATTCTATTGATTTTTCAATCGCAACTCGTCCATTTTCAGCTTGTTCAAATTGAAATTGATTAGGCATTGAACGGTTAATCATCAATTCCAGTCCCTCACGCTCTAATGGTTCATCATCAACAATTAATAAACGATACATAGGTTTCCTCCTTCAATTTTAAAATTTTGATGAGACAGGAAGCTTTAAAATAATGGTTGTCCCTTTATTTCTTTCACTTTTGATATCAACAATATCTTCTTCTCCATAAAAGAGGCGCCAGCGTTTAAACACATTTGTTGTACCTAATCCAGTTGAGCTTTTTTGAGAGATGATCGGCATAGACGATGTTAAAAGAGCCTCTCTAGTCTCCTCTTTCATACCAGCACCATTATCATAAATTTCAATGTAAATATAGTTATCATGATTCTTTATCGTAATCCCAATTACAGCTCCTTGTTCCATCCCTTCAATACCGTGTATAAATGCGTTTTCAAGAAGTGGTTGCAATGTTAAACAAGGAACTTTATTTCCTAAACAAGACTCCTCTATATTCAATTCGAAGCGTACACGATCTCTAAACCTCGCCTTTTGAATCGAAAAATATTCCTCAGCATTTCTAACTTCTTCCAAAAGCGTTACAGGCTCGTCTAATTTTCGTAAATTATAACGTAGCAAATTCGAGGTCGATACAGTTAGATCACTCGTCTGCTCAGCCCCTTCAATATAAGCTAACTTAGATATAACGTTTAACGTATTGAACAGAAAATGCGGGTTTATCTGACTTTGTAAAGCTTTTAACTCAAGTTCCTTAACAAGGCGATCCTTCTCTACTATTTCAATATTTTTCATCATTAAATTACTTAAATTTTTGGACATTTCATTGAGGATTTTACCAAGAATACCGATTTCATTATTTCGATACAGTGTAGGAGGATCCACATTAAAATTACCTTTACCAATTTGTTTAGCCATATAAACTAATCGATTGATTGGAATGACAATACTTCTAGACAACCATATTGCAAAAACAATACTAATGATAGTCGTTATAACGAACAACTGGACACCTAATTGATTCATTGACTGAGTATTTGCAATAATCTTTCGAAAAATAGGCTGATAATTACTAAGCTCTAAATCAACTAAGTTTTGACTATCTTCTCTAATAAACCCTGAGATTTTCTCTATATCTCGGTATTGATCTGTATAGCTTGAAAAATTTTGAGAGACTAAATTATCTGTAATCGATGTTTCTAACTCTAGAAAAGAATCAATCATATGGGTAAAGTTTTCTAACACAAGCTGATTATTTTTAGTAGCATTATGTGTTAACAATTCCTTTTTTAATTTTTGTAAATTGCTTTTATGCTGCAAAATCGACCGATAGTTTTTTGGCTGTGGATTAATAATATAACTACTCACCAAGCTTAAATTCTCCTGAGTTTCAGAAGAGATTTGTTTATATAAAAATATTTTATTAATCATTAAATTATAACTCTCTTGAACTTTCTTACCATTTTCAAAAATAAAAAATGAAACTAGATTTAATAAAATAACTAGAATAGGAATAAAAATAAACAACTTTGTCCTAATTTTCAACGTTTCTCCTCCTGATCAACGTTTCTTTCGTCACCACCTCGGTTGGTGTAAAATTTTCTTTATTAATTACTTTTCCATGTAACCAGTCGATTAATAATCCTACAGATTGAAAGCCCATTTCATATGGCTTTTGAATCACAGTTGCTTTGATGGAATCATCTTGAACTGCTTGGAGTGTGCCTTCAATGTTATCAAATCCAAATATCTCAACTTGATTTAACTTTAAATTTTTTGATGCATTCAAAATACCAATTGCATCTAATGCACTCGTACCAACCATAACTGAAATGTCTTTATTATTACGTAGCATACTTTCAGTTTGAAGTTTTGCTTGAATAATCGATATATTAGAGGACTCGATATCCTTTACTACTAGTTTCGGATGCTTTTTAACAATACTTAAAAAGCCATTTAATCTCGCCTGCTGACTTTCTGATTTTTCACTCCCTATAATAACGCCAATTTTTCCAACACCATTCGTTTCCTCTACAACAACTCTACCTAACTGCTCTCCCGCGCTAAAATTATTTGTACCTACATAAGCTATACGCTTACTTTTTGGCGCATCTGTATCAATTGTGATAACAGGAATATGTTGTGTAACCGCTTTATTAATTACGGGCGAAAAAGTATTCTCATCAAGACTTTGTACGATAATACCATCCACCTGAGAAGCAATTGCCTTTTCTAATAACTTAATTTGTTCTTCCGGACTTGTACGTAAAGGACCAATATATTCAACATTTACTCCATATTTTTCTGCAGCAACATCTGCCCCTTCTTGTACTTTCCTCCAATAAGGATTATCAAACTCCTGCGAAATAAGGACAAAATGGAGTTTTTTCTTCGGTTCTACTTCCCGATCCTGTAATTTTTGAACTGAATTTTCAATATTTCTAGCATTTATTTCAAAATGAATAAGTACATAAACAAACAATAAAAAAAGCACGCTTAAAATAATCGACCATTTTTTCTCTTCCATAACGCCCTCCAGTCCTATATTAAAATAGTACATTTTGATTATACAGTTTACAAGACTATTAGACTTTACAATTTTTTCCCTTTTATGTTAATTACTAATTTTCCCAATTGTTTTATAAATAAGTTTGACGTTTTACTACACTTTATTTGTTAGTCAAACATCTCTCATAAAATTTTAAATCGATATATTGAAATTTTTTCAAAAAAAAATGATCTCCTTTCTATAAATAGGAGATCATTTTCATAAATTTTATTGTATCTATGTATTTTATTCCTCTTACAAACCCAAGAATTTTAACCAATCTCAATAACCATTGGTTGACTCAAAAAAGTGCACAAAATATCTGTGCACTTTTACAATATGGTTTCTATAATTTTTTTCTTTCACTTAATTTGTCCAGAATTAAAAATGTTGGATCACATTTTCTAACTTAAACTGTCATTTTTGTTTCCTCAAACTCGTAGATCGGATGATATTCCCCTTCAGACTTTGATACTACAACAGTAGCAACACCGTTTCCAATAAGATTAGTAACTGCGCGTGCTTCCGACATGAAACGGTCAACACCAAGAATGAGTGCCATTCCCTCTACTGGGATGGATGGAAATACCGCTAATGTTGCGGCTAATGTCACAAATCCGGAACCAGTAACTCCCGCAGCGCCTTTAGAAGTCAGCATTAATACTCCTAGTAACGTAATCTGCTGCAAAATGCTTAAATCAGCTCCATAAGCTTGTGCTATAAACAATGCTGCCATTGAGAGATAGATAGATGTTCCATCAAGATTAAAAGAATAACCTGTTGGAATAACTAGCCCTACTACTGATTTTGAACATCCATATTTCTCAAGCTTTTCCATCATTTTCGGCAACGCTGCCTCAGATGATGAAGTTCCAACAACAAGGAGGATTTCTTCTTTTATATAAGCAATAAATTTAAAGATATTAAAACCGAACATTTTAGCAATTCCGCCAAGAACTAGAACAATGAATAAAGCCATTGTTAAGTAAACAGAACCCATTAGTTTTCCAAGATATAACAGAGAGCCGATACCGAATTCTCCAATTGTATATGCCATCGCACCGAATGCGGCTAATGGAGAGACTTTCATGATAATATTTACAATTCCGAAGAACACTTCAGTCAATTTTTCAAAAAGCTCTATAACCGGTTTGCCTTTATTGCCTAAATGGGCAAGAGAAATGCCAAACATTATGGCTAGTAGAAGCACTGGTAGAAGCTGACCATTTGCAAATGCTCCAATAAAGCTATCAGGTATAATTGAGGCGATAAAGTCCATAAAACCATGGCTTGTTTCCGCAGCTGCCTTAGTAAATTGCGTAATATCTCCTTTTCCTGAAGTTGCATCAATCCCTTTACCCGGCTTTAATATATTTGCAACAATGATACCAATCACTAAAGAGATTGTCGAAACGATTTCAAAATAAAGTAAGGCCTTTCCACCAATTTTGCCAACTTTCTTTATATCCCCCATACCCGCAATTCCAATCACAATGGTTAAGAAAATAATCGGTGCAATTACAACTTTTACTAGTTTTATAAAAATATCAGCAATAACCTTTAACTGTGAACCGAAATCTGGAAATGCGAACCCTACCAAAACACCTAGAAAAATACCAAGAATAACTTGAGTTGTAAGACTTTTAAAATTAATCCTCAATGCCCTTATCCTCCAATCACTTTTTTGAAAACGATTACATTTTTTCGAATTATTTACATGTTACAATTTTGTGAACATTATAAATAGTTAAATTAACTTTTTAAATTGTTTTGTAATTAAAGTAAGTAACAAAATCACGATGTTTCGTTCAATTGGGCTATATTTTATAGTAAATTGGAAAAGTATGAATAAAATCATGCTAACTTTTAATAATTACTAGTAATTTTACGGAGGTAAATGTGCGCGATCAGCGATTTAGATTTAAATTAAGTACAATTATCATTTTTTTTGTTTGTTTAGTTGTTCTACTCTCTTTAATGATTACTGATTTATTAATAAGTAACAATGTCAGTAATAAACTTATAAAAAATCAAGAAGAAAAGGCCATAATTGTAGCCAGAACTGTTGCTAAATCACAACTTGTAATTGATGAAATAAGTGACAAACAGCCCACTACTGCAATTCAAGATTATACAAAGGACATTCAAACCGCCACAAATGTATTATTTATTGTTGTAATGGATATGAACGGAATCCGTAAATCCCATCCAAACCCAGAAAAAATTGGCAAACATTTTGTTGGTGGTGATGAAAAAGCAGCACTAAAGGGTAAAGAATATATATCGATTTCACATGGTACATTAGGTGAATCAGTTCGTGCTTTTACCCCTATATACAATGGAAGAAATGAACAAATCGGCGTAGTAGCAGTCGGAATATCACTTAAGAGTGTAGAGTCCGTACTTGGCAAAAGTCATTGGAACATTCTGATCGTTACTGTTCTTGGTTTAATAATAGGCATTATTGGTGCCATTTTACTTGCAAGGTATATTAAAAGGATATTGCTGGGACTCGAACCCTTTGCCATTGCAAGGATTCTTGAGGAGAGGAGTACAATGCTCCAATCCGTTCATGAGGGAATTATCGCAGTCGATAATCAATCAATCATTACCTTGGTAAATAAATCAGCATTACAAATCTTTCAAAAGGCTGGGCTTTCTCAAAAACCTGTTGGCATGAAAATAGATGAATATATGCCATCAACAAGATTGGATTATGTTTTGGAAACAGGTAAACCTGAATTAGATGAAGAACAAAACATAAACGGTATCTCCATCCTCGTTAACCGAGTTCCTCTTCTAGTAAATGGTGAAGTCGTAGGGGCGATTTCCACTTTCCGAGATAAGACCGAAGTAAATCAGTTAGCCGAACAATTAACTGGGGTAAAAATGTATGCGGAATCCCTTCGCGCCCAGTCCCATGAATTTATGAACCGACTTCACGTCATTCTTGGGATGGTCCAAATGAAATCCTATGATGAATTATCAGATTTTATCCGGACTTTAGTAAACTATCAAAATCAAGAATTTGGAAATATTACTCAACATATTAAAGACCCTGCTCTGGCCGGATTTATTATGGGAAAATTAAGTTATGCCAGGGAAGAAAATGTAGAGCTATCTTTTGAATGTAATAATGTCATACCAGAGCCAAAAGACCCTCAGTTCACTCAAGAATTAATAACCATTCTTGGGAATTTGATTGATAATTCGATAGAAGCAATGTCTGATACTGATGAAAAAACATTGGAAGTAAATTTTAATTACACTGAGAAATTTTTAACAATCGAAGTTTTAGATTCAGGACCTGGAATGTCTGATGAACTACAAAAGAAAGTATTTGAAAAAGGTTTTTCCACAAAAGGAGAAAATCGTGGCTATGGCCTTTATTTGGTTGCAAATAGCATTCAAAACCTAAATGGGGGATTAATTATCGACTCAAAATTACAGTTAGGGACTGAATTCCATATACAAATTCCATATGAAGAAAAGAGGTATGATCATGATTAAGGTCTTAATTGTAGAAGATGATCCGATGGTTGCTGAATTCAACAAACGTTATCTTAAAGAGATTAAAGGTTTCAGTTTATTAGGAATTACTCATTCCGTGAAAGATGCCATTAAATTCCTTAAAAATGAACAGGTAGACCTTATTTTACTAGATGTTTACATGCCTGGTTCGACTGGACTTGAATTACTTAGCTTTATTAGAGAACAAAATATGGCAGTAGATGTCATTCTAATAACTGCAGCTGCAGACAAAGAAAAAATCCATACAGCTATAAGATATGGTGCAATAGATTATCTAATTAAACCGTTTGAGTTTGAAAGATTTAATCAGGCCTTGATGAGATATAAAGATAAATATAATTTTTTTGCAACTAAAAATTTGTTTAGTCAGGAAGATTTAGATGAACAGTTCTTTAGTATCGATCAAAAACCTATTGGAGACGCAATGAGTAATTTGCCTAAAGGCTTAACTAGCAGTACTTTACAGGTAGTCCTAAATGTGATCAAGTCAAAAGGAAACAATCAGTTTACAACTGATGATATCTCTGAGACTACCCTTATATCACGAGTGTCGATACGAAAATATTTGAAGTTTCTAACCAGTCTTGGTGCTCTTGAAGAGTCATTAACATATGGAATTGGAAGACCAGTCTATTTGTACACTCTAAAATTAGATAAACTCAATCAAGTGAATACATTACTTTAAAAGTGGCCTTGCCACTTTTTTTAATTTTAGGCTCTGTTAAACTATAATGTTGATTTTTGCGTACTAAAAAAGCCTATTTTCTGATATGATCCCCTTATAGTAGACACGTGAAAAAGCCTATCTGATAAAATGGATAGGCAGTCTACTATAGGGGGATCTATTATGGCTTTAAAAGGAACAAAATTTAAACACTATTCAATTGAACTAAAACTAAAGGCAGTAAAATTATATGAGGATGGCAATGGAAGCAAGAAAAACCCATTTTATAATTCTTAATTAATTGTATACTTCATACGACTTAGATAACTTGAAGGAATTTAACCTTTTTTACATAAAATATCGGTTCATATTTATGAAGATAATCTGTCATTTTGTAGGATTATAATAAATTCTACTCACTGCATTTGTGTATTCAACATCTCCAATTGAGTGCACCTGCTGAAAGACTTTTGGAGAATGAGAACCTAACGGAACTAACATTAATTGTTTTTATCTTTATAGGAACGATCAGCGTTTACTCTGTTATCGAAATTGATTGTAAAAAAGAAAAGGTATGGTAAGATCCAATCGTAGTAAGAAAAGCCATCATTAAATGATTCTTTTATAACTACTGTACTCTTACTGCTCAGGGCTAATTCAACAGCATTTAATGGTTGGTTATTTTTATAGGTAACTACCATTGAACTGAGGATCTGCCATTATCCATTTTCTTATTTTAGAAATATATATTTCTACGACGACGTGACCTGCACCATATTGTCTGGTCTCACAATCCTGTGTTTTTAATGATAATATTCTCGAGCGAAGTCCCAAAGCATTTAAACACCCATTTAGAACTACTGCATATTCACAAACTTGCTCTAAAATATATAAAGGATCAGAGTGATTGGGTACGTTTTCACCATTATGCTCCCATTAACTATTTACCCAATTCATTACAGCTTTCACTTTTGCCAAATCGTCCATATCATCATTAATTAGGCTTCTTAATTTATACCTCTCACGAAGTTCTTTTAGATATTGATGGTTGTAATCAAGCCATAAAAACTTATCTTGAGTCCGAATTTCTTCAAAAGAAAAGGTAATCATTATAAGTCCTCCATATAATTACATAACATTGATTATCTAATAAATTCTACTCAAAAGTCTATTTATCTCTTTGACTAAAAATAACCTTCTAATTCAAAATAAAATTCTCATCATTATCATTCCTTATTCTACTAATCTGCCATTTAGCGTGATAAAAAAATCGACTATAAAGCCGATCATGTTGTTCAACTACATCATAGTTATGGTAAATTCATATCTCGCAATTTAGACTGATGTTTCAGTTGCTTATCCATTTTAAAGAATAGCCAATTCATTTCAAATTATCTTGAACTAGATCTCGAGTCGCTTTAATGAACTAAAGTAGAATTTAGATGAAGAAGAAAATTTTCATTAGATTTTCATTTCATTTTTATATTGTAAGTTTTAGTAGTTATCAAATTTAGGAGGAGTAATCTACTTATGAAAAAGAGAATGGGATTAATATTTACTGCAATAGCTTTGATGGTAATAATGTTAAGTGCTTGTGGAAGTGCTTCTAAAAATACTTCCAAAGATGCAACATCTAACAAAAAGTCGGATACCACAGTACAAACATCAAAAACTGCAAATCCATCATCTAAAAATTCAACAACAGGAAATGTAGTTGATATTAAGGTTATGGCGAAGGATTTTGCATATGATAAAAAAGAAATTCATGTTAAAAAAGGAGATAAGGTAAGAATCACTCTTCATAGTGATGATGGGGGACATGGTTTTACTCTTCCAGCATTTAATGTAAACATTCAAGGTAATAAGAGTGCTGAATTTATAGCAAATAAAACAGGCACTTTTGAATACCACTGTTCTATATTCTGTGGATCAGGACATACTCAAATGACAGGAAAATTAATCGTAGAATAGTCTATAAACTAAAAAGAGAGTTCAAATTGAATGTTAAACGACTGTCAATCATAGACAGTCGTTTTTGATTTAAAAAATCAACATTTTACTTTAACTGAGCCAATATTTTAGTAATAATATACTTGTGTTTTCTTCAACTAAAGCATGCTTTAGTTAAATAAGATACTTAAAGTTTTTCAATTGAAAAAACCAAGTCATCAAAATTCGTTTCAAAACCAAAGTCATTGCAGTAATAAATAAATATACCGTCTTTCTCTTCAACTATCATACCCGATGAGTATGACTGTGATTCCCTTCCATCGCCTTCATCCCAGATATTGTATAAACTTAGATATCCATTTTTTGAATGACATTTGCAAATAATCTCCTTGGGAGAAGTGTCTTCCCATAAATTAATACTCGGGTAGATTTCTTCATTAAGAGCTGGTATTTCAATCCCCTTATCTGTTCTTAACCAAATACCTTGCCTATGTAATGATCCTTTATTAATAAATTTAATTTTTATTAATTGTTGATCTACTATTGGTTGTACTTCCCATTTAATAACGTCGCTCATTCCCTTTTCAGAAAATGACTTACTATAAATTCGCTCAATCCCAATGTCCATTTCTCTTCTCCAATTCGTGTATGTTATATGTATTTTACACTATAAATTTACAAATTCCTTATTCAACTAAACTGTCTGATAGATGAATAAGAAAATCAACAATCTTCATTAACAGAGCCTAATTTTAAAACGTTGAAAAGGGGTAGGTTGAAATGAAGAGTAACCTGAAAGAAGCAGTAATACAGCTATACTCCAAAGTAGTGGCAAAAGCTCTAGCAGAGGCTGCAATTCAGCCAAAGAAAAGAATTACTTCTGCAAATTAAATTAGAAAAAAATAAAAAAGGCACTGACTTTGATGGTCAGTGCCTTTTTCAATACTAGTTTTTTGTTATTTTAGGACGGAGACTGAAATCTCGCAGCTTCAAAATGAGTACTAACATCGCCATCTACATTTGCTCCGATTACACCAGCAATACTACTCTCGGCAAAAATCTCAATCTTATCTAAAGCATTAAGTTTCTGTATCGTCGAAACATTAACAGCATTCCCGAAGTTTATTGGACCAAAGGAATACTATCTCATTTACAAGTTTTTATTAAGGCGACTTTTCCATAAATACGTTATCGTAATAAAGAGATAGATGCAAAGTGTAATAATCGTTACGATAATAGGTGTCGTGAAGATGATTCCGATTAGAATCATCATTAAAGCGATGATCACAGCCCAAGTCGTATATGGAAACCATTTAACTGCATAGTCACTTGACTTAATAGGTGACTGTTTACGTGATTTCAAATGGGCAATAGCAATGATTAACCAGATGAATAATACGGTATATCCTAGCGATCCCATCAAGAAATCAAAGGTCTTGCTTCCTGCAAATAAAGAAATTAGAACACCGCCAAGTAAAGTGGAAGTACACATTAATATTGCGTATACTGGAACTTTCCTTTTAGATAATCTTGAAAAGATCTTTGGAATGCGACCGTCCGCAGATTGCGTATACAGAACGCGGGATGAACCATATAAGCCAGAGTTCATCGATGAAATAATCGCTATTAAAACAACAGCGTTCATTATATGATCAGCTCCAGGAATCCCTATCATTTTAAAGACCATCACAAATGGACTTTCAGGCACCCCGTTTACTTTGTTCCAAGGAATTAAACTAACGATGATGAAAAATGGAATGATATAGAAAGAAATGATTCTGACCAATGTACTTCGAACAGCTTTTGGTACCACTTTTTCGGGATTTTTCGTTTCTGCTAATGTTACCCCAATTATTTCAGTACCACCATATGAATAAATTACCACCAGCATAGCCGAGATCAAACCAGTTGATCCATTCGGAAAGAAACCACCATGGTCTGTTAGATTAGAGAAACCTACTGCTTTATGATCACCAAAATTCACTAGTAACAGCACTAATCCAGCCAAGATGAACACAATGATGACAGTAATTTTAATTAAAGCAAGCCAGTACTCCGTTTCTGCAAAAACCTTTACTGATAGCAAGTTGATTGTTGTAACTACCACAGAAACAATTAATGCTAGTATCCAGATTGGATAGTCAGGTAACCAATATTGGATGAAAATGGCAGCAACGATTGACTCGGCCGTGATGTTCAATACCCACATTTTCCAATAAATCCAATCAAGGAAATAAGCAGGATACTTTCCTAAAATAGATTGGACAAGATCCCTGAATGTTCTTGCATCGCTATTGCGAACCGCCATTTCAGCTAACCCTTGCAAGATAAATAATAAGATGATGCCTCCTAGCAAGTAAGCAATTATTATGGATGGGCCAGCCATATCAATTGCTGAACTACTTCCCTTAAATAAACCTGCCCCAATGGCACCTCCTAATGCCATCATCGTAATATGTCTTGACGTCATTGTCCTTTGTAAATTCCGTTTTTCCGTTTTCATATCCTAACCTCCCCAAAAATCAAAAAAGGCATATCATCTCATTCTTCATAATCAAATGAAGAAAGAGACGATATGCCTTAGCTTACCGCGGTACCACTCTTATTGGCTCTTTTGTGAACCCTACTTTAAAAACCTTATAACGTAGGTCATTCGTTAAAACAAGAGAAAAGATTAAATCTAATCTTTCGCTTTACCACTCCCAGGCAAGTTCAAAGTATCATTGGACTGCGTTGCACCAAACCGCAGCTCTCTTAACCTAATAATTAACTTTTACTACTCCTGATCTTTGCGTTTTGATAAATATTTCTGAATATTTTTTATAATAACTAATACTATACGGACGTGAAGCAAACTTGTCAACAGTTTTTTTAGGATAATTATTTTTAAAAAACAAATCATAAACGTATTGGTTCAATAGCAAAATAAATCTGTAAAATCCTTTTATTTAAGTATCAAAATCCAAATAAATCAAACGATTTTAGTTTCAAATATGACTATTTATCACTTCATTTTTAGTGGTCACATGTAAATAAATCTATGAAAAAAATTACTAAACGAAATGGAGAGTACCAAGAATGAATGAAATAATCGAAAGTTTGAAGAGCATACAAAATGAAATAAGCCTTAAGCTTAGCAATGCCTTCAACTTCTCAGAAGCCAATGATAAGCATAACCAAAATTCACATCACGATTATGCTGAATTATCTAAAGCTGCTAAAGAACAGTTAGAGCAAAATAAAGAACATCAAATAGCTAAGACAATTTTAAAACATTTAGAAACACTACTTAGTGAGGTTGATAAAATAAAAAACGCTTAACTTTAAACGTTACATAACATTATCGAAAAAAAGGATTTTTTCCTTTTGTATCAATAATATTTTTAATCAAAATAGCACTCCCAACATTATAAGTTCAGAACCAACTAATACAAAAAAATCTCTACGGAATCTTCCATAGAGATTTTAAAAAATACATATTTGATTATCTTTTTGCTCCTGTAAAGCGTCTATTTAAAAACTTTGCAAACAATCTAGCAAATAGATTAAATAAAAGGATCATTACAATTAGAACTGCAGCAGATTTTGTAGCAATGCTTTGCGCATCTGGAACGATACCTTCTGAATTTAATTTCCAGATATGAACTGTTAACGTTTCTGCTGGTCTAAAAATATTAAACGGGTTCATCGGTGTATTTAATGGAGCAGCATTATTTAGAATAGGCGTTGTAAGTCCAGCAGTATAAATTAATGCCGCTGCTTCACCAAAAATTCTTCCAGCTGCTAAAATAATTCCCGTAATTAATTGTGGAATTGCAGTTGGGATACTAATTTTAGTAATTGTTTGCCACTTTGTAGCTCCTAATCCAAGACTACCTTCTTTACTAGTTTTAGGAACATTTAATAACGCTGTTTCACTTACCCTTGTTAGACCTGGAAGATTTAAGATTGAAATCGCAAGTGCACCACCAATTAAAGTGTAACCCCATCCAGTCATTGTTACAAATACTAATAAACCGAATAAACCTACTACGATTGAAGGTAATGAAGCCAACGTTTCAATACATAATCTTAAGAAATTTAAAAAACGACCTGGTTTTGCATATTCTGCCATATAAATCCCAGCTCCTACTCCAATCGGAACTGAAATAATTAATGTTAACACTAAAATATAAAATGAATTAAAAAGTTGTGGTCCGATCCCACCACCGGCTTGAATATTACTAGGTTTTCCAAAAAGGAAATTAAAGTCCCAGAATCCCCAACCTTTAAAAATAATTTCGCTTAATAAAAATAATAATAGTATTACAACTAAACCAGCTATTAAACAAAGTATTCCCGTCCATATCTTATCCATTTTTCTTGCAATCATGATTCATATCCTCCTTTTCGTCCAATTAATCGAATGACTAGTATAAAGAGGAAGGATATTAGAAGTAAGATCATTGCTAGAGTCCATAGAGTGTTATTCCAAGCTGTACCATTTAATGTATTTGCCATATCCATTGTTAAAATTCCTGTTAAAGTTGCCGTTGGATCGAAAATACCATTAGGGAACTTAACTGTATTTCCGATTACCATTTGTACTGCTAACGCTTCACCAAAAGCACGAGCTAGACCTAAAACGATCGCAGTTAAAATATTTGTTTTTGCAGCTGGTACAATTGCCAACTTAATTGCTTGCCATCTAGTTGAACCTAGTCCGTATGATGCTTCTAAATATGTTCTAGGAACAGCTCGGACAGCATCAGATGCTATACTTGCAATTGTAGGTAAAATCATGATACTAAGCACAATAATCCCTGCAATTAAGCTAAACCCTACGCCACCTACTGTATTTCTAATTAGAGGAACTAATATTGTTACGCCAAGAAATCCATAAACTACTGAAGGAATACCAACTAGAATTTCCAATACAGGTATTAATACTTTTTCACCAAACTTCGGTGAAATAAAATTCATGAAAATCGCTAATGCAATCGCAATTGGTGCAGCAATAATTACAGCACCAACAGATACTAGTATAGATCCAACAATAAAGATTAAAGCACCATATGTTGGGTTTGAAGCATTATTTGGACTCCAATGTTTTGAAAACAAAATTTCACTTAACGATATATCATTTACTGTAAATGATTGGATTCCTTTACTTACAATAAATCCTATTATTGCTATTGTAATACCAATCATTAAGAAACCACATAAAGTTACAAGAGTTCTTCCAAGGTATTCAATTAGAAATAAGTTCCTTTTTTTGAAATTCATGATAAACCCCTATCATCCATTAATAAATTAGATTGAGAGTTGGTATAAAACCAACTCCCATTTTTTATATTATTCTAAACCTGTCATTTTTGAAGCTGGGATATAACCCATCTCTACTAACTTGTTAGCAAACTCATCGCCACTAATGAATTCAATATATTCTTTTACAGGAGATTTTGCATCGCCTTTTGTAATCATGTACTCGTAAGAATAGAATGGGTAATCACCTGCAACGATATTGTCTGTAGTAGATTCTTTTCCATCAATTTTCACAGTTTTTAAAGCATCTTTTTTATCGCCGATTAAATATGAATTAGCAAGATAAGAGATTGCTCCAGGAGTAGAGTTTACAGCTTGTTCAACTGCACCGTTTGAGTCTTGAACAGTTCCTACGCCATCATTAATTTTAACGTCTTTCATAATTTTCTTTTCAAACGCTGCACGAGTACCAGATGATGCTGGACGATTAATTACATTAATTTTTTCATCTTTACCGCCAACTTCTTTCCAGTTCGTCACTTTACCAGCGAAAATATCTTCAATTTGTTGAAGTGTAAGTGAATCTACACCAACGTCTTTATTTGTTACCATTGAGTAACCAACACCAGCAACTTTAGCTTCTACTAATGAACTTGCTAAAGATTTATCTTCTAATTTTTCAGCAGCTGGTACATCTGAGTTACCAATTTGAATTGCTCCAGTAGATACTTGGTTTACACCAGTACCACTACCGCCACCTTGAACAGTAATTGAAACTTGTGGGAACTTCGCCATAAATTCAGTAGCCGCTTCGTCTGCTAATGGTTGTAACGCTGTTGATCCTGCAGCACCAATTGTTCCTGTTAATTCTACTTTTTTATCATCTGAAGTCTTGCCAGTTGTTTTTTCATCTTTATTAGAACATCCTGCTAACATACCCGTAATAGCCATTGCTGCAAATGTTAATTTTAATCCACGCTTCATTTTAAATCCCCCTAAAATGTTTGTTTTTATTTTTTATGTTGTTTTTAATTTTTGTTTGTTATCTCTTACAATCTCTACTTTAAAGTTTTTAAGTTAAGCAAGTTTTAATCAATCGTAAAGAAATTGTAAATCTTTTTAAGAGGTAGTATGTTTAATTGATTTATGGGCATTGAATGTAGCGATAAAATACTAATTGCTTATTAAAACTTGCTAAATATACATAAGAAAACTACTTAAAAGTAGCTTAACTTTTTAAGTAGTTTCAGGTGCTGATCTATATTTAAAAAAATACGAACACATAGTGAACTTTATAAAGTTACTTCTTTGTTGACATACTAAAAGAAATACAAAAAGCTGACTCAAAAAGTCAAAGACCTTTTGAGTCAGCTTAAATTGAATTATTATTGTAAACCTGACATTTGTGAAGCTGGAATATAACCCATTTCAACTAACTTGTTAGCAAATTCATCACCACTAATGAATTCAATATATTCTTTAACTGGAGATTTTGCATCGCCTTTTGTAATCATGTACTCATATGAATAGAATGGGTATGCACCAGATGTAATATTATCAGTTGAAGATTCTTTACCATCAATTTTTACAGTTTTTAAAGCATCTTTTTTATCGCCGATTAAATATGAGTTAGCAAGATAAGAGATTGCTCCAGGAGTAGAGTTTACAGCTTGTTCAACTGCACCGTTTGAATCTTGAACAGTTCCTACGCCATCATTAATCTTAACGTCTTTCATAATTTTCTTTTCAAACGCTGCACGAGTACCTGATGATGCTGGACGATTAATTACATTAATTTTCTCATCTTTACCGCCAACTTCTTTCCAGTTCGTTACTTTACCAGCGAAAATATC
>NZ_NUQC01000027.1:0-189228 GCF_002585125.1 Bacillus sp. AFS029533
GGGCTGAGCCCCCGCAGGCTTGCCGAGGAGGCTAAGAATCTCGCCCCATGGAAAGCGAGCACACTGTAGTGGAAATCATACCACACAACTTATTTATCAGTGATAAAATTAATTGACAACTTCCTTTTTCAACAGAAAGAACTTCTCATTGAAGAGAAGTTCCTTGTTCATTCAGGCTATTATCCTTGTAATATTGTTTCCAAATCGTCTTGAGCATTTGTAATTAATTTTAAACCAAATGTATCAACTAATACATTCAATACTCCCTCATTGATAAAGTCAGGTGCTTTTGGTCCAATTCGAATATCTTGGATTCCAAGGCTAAATAACCCTAATAATATGGCCACGGCTTTTTGCTCGAACCAAGAAAGTATAATACTTACTGGCAATTCATTGACACTACAATTAAAACTTTCTGCTAATGCAGCCGCAATTTTAATTGTTGAAACTGAATTATTGCATTGCCCTAAATCTATAAATCTAGGAATATTTGTACCATATACAGTACCGTAGTCTACATCATTAAAGCGAAATTTACCGCAAGATGTTGTTAAAACCACTGTATCATTCGGTAAAGAAGTTACAAGTTCACGATAATATTCTCCACCTTTTCCTGGGGCATCACAACCTGCTACAACAAAGAAGCGTTGAATTTTCCCGTTTTTTACAGCTTCTACAATTTCAGGCGCAATCGATAAAACTGTTTCATGATGATATCCAGTAGTCATTACTTCTTCTGATTCGATATTTGCTGCTGGTAGTTCTAAAGCACGTTGAATTAATGGTGAAAAATCTTCCTCTATAATCTTTGTTACTCCTTCTAATCCCGCCACTTCATATGAGAAGAAGCGATCTGCATAACTACCTTTTATTGGCATCACACAGTTCGTGGTTGCTAAAATTGCTCCTGGGAATTTTTCAAATAAACGACGTTGATCAAACCATGCTTTTCCAATGTTACCCTTTAAATGTGGATATTTTTTCAATTCAGGATAACCGTGAGCTGGTAGCATTTCAGAGTGAGTGTAAATATTTATCCCTTTACCTTCTGTTTGTTTTAACAATTCTTCTAATGCAAATAAATTGTGACCAGTAACAACAATGCATTTTCCTTCAATTTTATTAGAAGAAACTTGTACAGGTTCAGGAATTCCAAAATGTTTTATATGAGCTTCATCTAAAAGCTCCATTACACGAATTGCAGCTTTACCTACCTTCATAGCCATATCTATGTGTTCTTGTAAATTAAAATTTGAATTTGTTAAAGTCATATAAAGAGCTTCATGTGTTACTTGGTCCACAAATGGATCAGTATACCCTAATTGAGCTGCATGTGTTCGATAAGCTGCAATTCCCTTTAACCCATAAACCATCGTATCTTGTAAACTTGCAATTGTTTCATCTTTTCCACATACACCTACAATTTTACAACCACCAACCGGAGTTTGTTCACATTGGTTACAAAACATCCTTCATCCCCCTAACAATTTTTACTAACTTCATTATACGGGGGGGAATAATCATTGTTTGTGACTTAAATCACATGAAATCTCTAAACTAAAAAATAAATTTTTTCAAAAAAAAGGATATAAAATTAAAATTCATAGAAAACAAATAGAGAGTAGGAAATATATTTATCTTCTAATAAAAAAAGGTGCCTAAATAGACACCCTTTTTTCAAAAATCAATATTTAAATTTAACAAAGCAATAATTTTAAAAAATTATATAATGAGAGAATAAAAGACTGAAATTAAATTTATGAATTACTTTGCAGAGTAGCTTTTAGGTAACTTAAAATGATTCTGATTCATCACATCACGTAGTCGGTCAGGGTAATCGGTTATGATTCCATCAACACCATCATCAATAAGCTTTTGCATAGTTGGTTGGTCATCAACTGTCCATGGAATGACCTTCATCCCGTACTGATGAGCTTCTTCAACCATACTTTTAGTAATATAAGGCGTGTAGTTCGCATCAGTAATTTTGCCATCCTGTGGGAACCCATGGACTGGAGATATTGCATCTACACCTAATGAATGAGCCGCAGTAACAAGATTTCCATTAAAATCATCAATATCGATTCCACCTAACCAAGGTGATTTACCAGGTTTGCCAGGTTGTAGAAATTCTGGTCCGTTCGTTAGCGCAACAAGAGGCAATCGTGGTTCAACTTCATGCATAAGTTTGAGCGAACCCCAGTCAAAGCTTTGAATTGACACCTGGTTCAACATCCCAGCTTCACGTACTTGTTTGGCAACGATTTGAACGAATTCCTCGCGAGGAGCTGTTTGTTCTGGTGCTCCAGCTTCAACTTTCGTTTCGATATTCATCCACACTTTTTTAGCTTTATATTTCTTTACAAGATCAAATACCTCGGTTAATAGTGGCATACTAGCACCAGGACTTAGTTGCTGACCAGGGAAATGGGGTAGACCTTTTGAACCACAATCGAGGGTTCTTACTTGAGTAAGCGTTAAATCTTTTATGTATTTTCCAACGTATGGGTACTCCGAATCACCAACGAACGCTGGTTTCGTGTCAGAGCATTTTGTACCTGTAATCTTACGGTCGTGCGTAATAACAGCTTGATGATCCTCTGTTATTTGTACGTCAAGCTCAAGTGTACTTACGCCTAGTTCAAGTGCATGAGAGAATGAAGCTAAAGTTGACTCAACTGTAAGCCCTAGTCCTCCACGGTGTGCTTGAAGGTCAAATCCTTTTGGACCAAATGGCTTAAACGTATTCTGATTCGCAGTAGTTGTTTGTGCTGAAACTTGGCTAACTCCTGAATATACCAATAGTGATGTCATTGCTGTTAAAATTAACTTTTTCCCATTCAATTTTAATCATCTCCTCATATAAATCTATTACTCTATAAGAATAGATGACGAATTTAAAGTTCAAATGATTAAAATAATAAAAAAAAGTAAATAAATGTTGAAAAATGTAAAAATAATTAGTTTTTCAGATGAAAAAATAAGCCAAATCCATCTTAGATCGGATTTGGCTTTATTTTTATTGAGCTTTTTTCGCTCTATTTTCTTTTACTTCAAAGGTTAACTTTTCTTTACCCATTAAGATAATCGCGATAAAACCTAAAGTAATCGGAATTAGTGTCCATTTAAAAGTAGTCGCAACAGAATGGGCCATTGCTTCCGAGATTTTATGAAGTACTTCAGGTGGAATTTTAGCTCTTGCATCAGCGGATAATAATGCACGTGAATCAACTTTTCCGCCAAATGCACCTAAATTACCAAGTAAATCACTTACTTTGTTTTTAAATACGTGGTTTTGAATTGTACCAAAAATAGTAACACCAATTGTCATACCTAATGTTCTAAAGAAAGTATTTGTTGATGTAGCGATGCCTCGTTTTTGAGGTTCAATTTTGTGTTGAGTTGCCATGCTTAAAAGTGAGAATGAGCAACCCATTCCAAGACCAGCGATAATCATGTAAAACGTTACGGTTGATCGAGCTGTGTTAGTGTCTAATGTGCTTAATAAATACATTCCAATAAAGAATAAAACAACTGAAACTAACATAATGCTTCTATAACTAAATTTACGTACCGATTGTCCTGCTACCTGACTACCTACAACAGAACCAAGCATCATCGGAATAAGAATGATACCAGAATTTGTAGCTGTACCACCGTAAACTGATTGAACAAAAAGTGGGATTAATACAGTCGTAATAATAAAAGCAGAACCGTAGAAAAATGCAACACCTTGAGTTGCCGCAAATAGCTGCTTTTTAAATAAGCTAAATGAAATAATTGGCTCTTCAACTTTTCTTTCAATTAGAATAAATGCGATAAACAATACTGCAAAGATTGCAAATAAGGAAATAATTGGACCAGAATTCCAATCGTATTCATTTCCACCAAGTTCAAGTGCAAACATTAAACTGACAACAGAGCCGACAAGTGTAATTGCACCAAACCAGTCGATTTTAAGTTTTCTAAGGTGTAGATTTTCTTTATAAAACTGAGAAATTAAATATAAAGAAATAATACCTAAAGGTAAGTTGATATAGAAAATCCAACGCCAATCAATTTGATCAGTAATATATGCTCCTAAAAGTGGTCCAAATACACTAGAAAGACCAAAAACTGCACCAAATAAACCAGTCATTTTTCCTCGTTTTTCAGGTGGGAAAATATCGAAAATAATAGTAAATGCAATTGGCATTAGTGAGCCTCCACCAATTCCTTGAATCGCACGATAAACACTTAATTGAACAATACTATTTGCTGTTCCACATAATGCAGAACCAATTAAGAAAATGATAAGTCCTAATAAATAAAATCGTTTACGTCCATACATATCTGATAACTTACCAAATATCGGCATACTTGCCATAGTAGCAACCAAATATGCAGAGGTTACCCAAATGAATTGATCTAAACCACCTAGTTCTCCAACAATTGTCGGCATCGAAGCTGAAACAATTGTATTATCCATAGCTGCCATTAGCATTCCTAATAATAGACCTGCTACGACAAAGCCAACCTTGCTGTCTTTTGAAACCATTAAGTTTCCCCCTTATTTAATGCTTTAGTCTCTTTTGGAATCAATTCATTTATATCATTCCAAAATTTAAATAATAATGTTAACTCTTTGTCATCATACTGATTAAAAATATTAGAAAGAGAGTCAGATAATGGTTTAAAAAGCTCTGATAATTCATCATCACGTTCATATACAGGTTTAATTATTACTCGTCTACGGTCATTCGGATCTTGAATACGTTCAACAAAGTTGACTTTTTCAAGTCGATCAATAACGCCTGTTATAGCACCAGTAGAAAGATGTGTTAATTGAGATAACTTTCCAGCTGTAATCGGACCAGTATGGCAAAGTAACTCTCGACATCGTAAATCAGTCGCATTTAAATGAAGGTTTGAGGCAAGCCCTTCGTTAAAAAGAACGATAGAAGTGCTAAATTTTCTAAATTCCATTATTAGAGATGGAATAAATTCACTTCGAATGATTGGGTTTTCTGACATTTCATTCTCTCCTTAAAATATAGGAAGTACTAAAAAGTTAACGTAACTAAATATCTTAGTAACTAAAATAATTATAATTCAAAGGAACCAATTAAAGAAGAAATTGTGAGTATTTTAACCAAAATTTAATTTAGTATTAAATTATGATTTTTGAACATTTTTTAAGTATGACAAAGGAAAAAGGGATTAGGTTATATAATTTGAAATAGCTTAATTCTAGGGATTGGGAGATAGGTAAAAAGTCATCAAATCTTTTTTTATGCGCTTACTTCACTAATTAATTTTTTCAATAATTAAGTGTCCTTTAACGAATGCTATAAAAGGAAGTAAATGAAAAAAGTGTAGGTGGAAACAGATGAATAAGAATATTGAAATTGTACCTTATCGTACTTCCTGGGAAGATGATTTTCAGTCTGAAAAAAAGGCAATTGATCTATTATTACCGGAGAAAGCAGCGATTTATCATATAGGGAGTACTTCAATTCCGAATATGTTTGCGATGCCAATCATTGACTTAATGATCGTAGTCAAATGCTTAAAAAAGTTTGATGAGTATAGTGATGTTCTAAAAACAATAGGGTACGAACAATTGGGGGACCAATCTAATCAAGACAGAAGATTTTTTATCAAATGTGATGATAATTGTAGTTTTCATATTCAAGTATACGCAAAAGGAAATGCTGCTGTTGAACGAAATATTGCATTTAGGGAGTATATGATTGCGCATACTGATCAAGCAATGGAATATATAAAATTAAAAAAAGAACTTGCTGAAAACAAATCAGAATATAAAAGAGGACGAAAAGAATTTTTAGATGAAATCGATAGAAAAGCAAGTAGATGGAAGAAATAACACTCCTTCCAGGGAAGGAAGGAGTGGCTTAACGATGTTCTTCATATTTCGTAAGAAGTGAAATTTCTTTTATTTGGGCGATTTGTTGTGAATTTAATGGTTTTGCAAAGTAAGCGTTAATATTATCTAGTAATTGTTCTTTATTTCTAGCTCCAACAGCTAATGATGAAACTGCTTTATGAGAAAGAACATATTGTAAAGCTAAGCTATGTAAGGATTGTTTCTCATCGAGAAGCCCGAGAAGCTTGTGGATTGTATCATTACATTCTTGTTCTGAATAAGACATATAGCCCTTGTTAGATAGTTTCTTTTCCCATTTACTAGTTAATAGCCCTTTTGCCACGGAACCACGTGCAATGACAGAAATAGTATGTTTTTCGAAAAGCGGAAAAAATTCTTCAGGCCTACGCTCTAGTACATTATATTGCATCATAACACCTTGTATAGATGAATGATTTACAAATCGATTAATAACATTCGGACGAATTGAAGAAATTCCATAATGGCGAATTAAGCCTTCTTTTATTAGTTCATCAAAAGTAAAAATAGTTTCTTCATATTGATCCTCGATAGTCCCACCGTGAAGTTGATAATAATCGATATAATCTGTATTTAGCCTGCGTAAACTGTCTTTTACAGCTTCTTTAATATATGCTCTCGATGGATCCCAATCCCATTTATCATTTGAATTATTCCAACGGTTTCCGACTTTCGTTGCAATAACGACTTGATCTCTACGACCTTTTAAAGCTTTTCCAACGATTTCTTCATTTTTACCAAAATCATATAAATCAGCAGTATCAAAGTAATTGATGCCAGCATCGATTGCGGCATGAATAGTCGAAATCGCCTCATTTTCTTCTGTCCCAAGAGACATACATCCTAAACCAATTTCGGATATTTCTAATAAAGTAGAACCAAGCTTACGTTTTTTCATATAAATCCCTCCAAATTTAATTGTAGGGAAAAGAGAATTATTTTACAACATAGAGAAGCTTGCCATTTGAGTTTTGAATCCATTCTTGAACGGTTTTATATTGCATACTAATAACTTCGAGGGTTTTTAAAATTTCTGTTTTGGAGCCCACGAGGACAACAGAATTTTCCGTCATACACATTTTCATCAGACTACCTCATTTCAGAAAGTATTTAAATGAAATAAATGATAAAATGTATGTGACAACCATATTAAATAGAACAAGGTGATGAAAAAAATGAAAAAATTTGAAGAAAAAACACTAGCAGAAGAAAAAGTATTCACAGGAAGAGTTATATCTCTTTATCATCAAAAGGTAGAATTACCGAATGGAAATACCAGTACGCGTGAAATCGTAAAGCATCCTGGCGCCGTGGCTGTTATTCCAATTACAAATGAAGGAAAAATTGTTTTTGTTGAGCAGTACCGAAAAGCGCTAGAACGAAGTCTTCTAGAAATTCCAGCAGGAAAACTAGAAAAAGGCGAAGAGCCACTTGTAACAGCTAAACGAGAGTTAGAAGAAGAGACAGGATATGAAGCAGCAAATTGGGAGCATATCCAATCTTTTTATACTTCACCGGGGTTTGCAGATGAGTACATACATATATATGTAGCAAAAGGTTTAAAGAAATTAGAAAATAGTGCTGCGTTAGACGAAGATGAATTTGTTGAAATGTTTGAGTTAACATTAGATGAGTGTCTAGAGGAACTAAAAAAAGGTTCAATCCATGATGCAAAAACATGTTTTGCAGTCCAATATTTACAATTATTACAAAAAAATTAAAATAAAATTAAAAATAAATCTCAAAATATGGTAATAAACATGTTAAAATAAAGTGACATTTTTTGAGAGGATGAGTAGATGAGAATTTCGTCAATTAAAAAAACAGCTAAAAGTCATTTATCCGGTAATTGGGGAAAAGCGATTTTAACGTTAGTAATTTTTGGTATTTTAGAAGGACTTATTTATATGTTACTTAATGCACCAGTAGATAAGCATTACACTGGAACTTTATTTCCAAGTTCAAAACAACAAGAACTAATTCCAGGTGGGGTACTTACAGTAATTGAAGTTATATCTGCGATCATAAATACATTACTAGGTTATGGATTACTTGTTTACTTTTTAAAGTTGATTCGTGATGAGGAAAAAAGCATATCGGACTTATTTTACTATTTTAAAAGTGGTCATCAATTTATAAGAGGAATAATAGTTGGGTTTTTAGTAACTTTATTTACAGTATTATGGACGCTTTTATTAATCATTCCTGGTATTATCAAATCGATTGCTTATTCACAAGTTGGCTATATTTTAAAAGATTATCCAGAAATGAATGCCCTTGATGCCATTACATTAAGTAGAAGAATGATGGATGGGTATAAATGGAAATACTTTTTATTAGTACTTTCATTCATCGGTTGGGGTCTATTAGTCATCATCACTTTTGGGCTTGCATTGTTTTATGTAGCACCATACTTTTATACTACTCAGGCTCAATTCTATGCAGAAGTAAAAGAAGCCTACGAAGAAAAAAAGGAAACAATTTAAAAATCTTAAGACTAAAGACGTTAATTTTTTTAACGTCTTTTCTGTGTGTTGAAATATAAAATGGTCAATAAGGAAAACGGAGATTAAATGAACAGTTAATTAAAGATGAAATTAGCATTTTCTGGATGACTATTAATGGTTTTAAATATTAATCTGTTTGAGTAATTTCATGATTCTAATAGCACTAGTAATGGCATTTTCAGAAGTTTAAAATATTATGAACTAATTTTAAGAAAAACAAATTGAATTGATTAGTTTAATTAATGTTCCATTTTTATTGACCTAGAAGATACTTAATTTACAACAGTTAAGATACTCTAAGTAAAGGCTATTTGATTAAGGTCTATTGCAGACTTTTTTTGATGAAAAAGTTGATTGGAACGGAAGGGTGCTCGACTCCTATGNNAAATTTGGTAATTTAATTGAGAAGGTAGATAAAATAGAAAACAGGAAAAATGAATACAATAAGACAACTAATCAAATACGATGAAGGTGAGAATATTGTTTGTTAATGGTGAACTTGGCACATATCACGTTCGAGTAAAAGGGGATGGCAAAGTCACAGTTCTTTTAGAATGTGGAATGATGCATACTCTTCATCAATGGAAGTATTTACAAGAAGAGTTGAGTAAATATGCCAAAGTTATTACATACGATCGCTTAGGTTATGGAAAAAGTGGAATATGGACAACAGAACGATCAACAGAGCAACAAGCTTTTGAATGCTATGATATGTTATTAGCATTAAATATTAAAAGTCCATTAATTGCTGTAGGGCATTCTCTGGGAGCATATATTGTATTCCAATTGTCTCGTCTTTTTCCAAATGCTATCCAATCTATGATTTTACTCGATCCAACACATCCGACTCTAGAGGAGCATGAGCAGAAATTTTATGATAAGTTACTTTATCAATTTGCGATAATGATGAAGAACGCGAACCAATTTAATCTTACTAAGGTAATTCCAAATAAGCTAATTAATAAAATATTGAAAACGGCCCCAGATAATCAGTTGGAAATGATTAGCGCAGTTAAAAGCTATAAACATTGGAAGACTGTTGTCAGTGAGTGGAAAAATCTAAATTATAGTAACTTACGAATAAAGGACGCATTAAAAATTAATATGAATATTCCTTTACTAGTATTAACAGCTTCAAATCAAAGTGGTTTACAGCTTAATCTGAAGAAAAAAAAGGAATTACTACATAAAGTCGAAAAATATCATATTGAATATTGTGAAACAACGAATCAAGGGAACCGTCAAACATTAGAAGGTCACACACATTCAACTATTTATGGAAATAATGAAGAAAATGCAAAATCGATTGGTCAGATCATAAAAAAACAAATTGAATTATTAAATTAAAACAAAGCTGTTTTAGTCGTTGCCTGACTTAAACAGCTTTTTATATTTTTTTTAATAATTTTGTTGAAATAATTCAATTTCGCCCCACGAACAGCGAGTATCCTGGAACAAAACTTATTACTCCTCTCTATAAAATAAGAACAAAAGCCACTTTTTCTTTATTATTAATTTTCCAACTTTAATAAATTAATAGAATAAATTACTTGTCCATTCATAAAATGAAGAGAGAATATAGTCCAGGAGATGATATCATGACAAGAAGCTCAGTCAAATCAACGATGAAAAAACATGTTAAAGATTATTTGTCACTCTATATTTTTGTTAGTGTGATCTTACTTTTTGGTGTAGTATTTGGAGCAGTCATCGTAAATAGTATGAATGTGAGTCAAAAGCAGGATATTCTATCCTTTATTACACATTTTTTTGGACAAGTTAATAATGGTGATTATATTAGCGGAAATGAAGTATTCCTTTCTAGCTATTCTTCTCATTTGAAGTTTTTAGCATTGATTTGGGTTTTAGGGATCTCAATTATCGGATTACCAATCATTCTTATTTTATTATTTATGAAAGGATTGGTAGTTGGATTTACAGTTGGATTTTTAGTCAATCAATTAGGTTGGCACGGTATTTTATTAGCATTTTCTTCAGTTTTCCCACAAAATGTTATCGTTTTACCATTATATATACTATTAACAGTTTTAGCAGTTCAGCTATCCATTCGAATGATTCGAAAACAATTTATTAAAAATGATAATGAACCAATTATGAAACAGTTAGTCTCGTATTCTATTGTCTTTGGAGTTGTTGCGGTTTGCCTAAGTATTGCAAGTATTATTGAGGCATATGGTTCAACTTATTTTTTAAAAGCCATCTCTGAAATAATTGTTTCAAAAAATTAACAAATAATTTTTGACACTTTCTCTTTCTTTGTTATAATTATTATCAAGTGGCGAGGGAGTGAAAAGAATGGAAGAACGAGTTGAACGAATAAAGAAACAACTACATTTAGCAGGATACAAATTAACACCACAACGGGAATCCACTGTTCGTGTTTTATTAGAAAACGAAGAAGATCACCTAAGTGCAGAAGATGTTTACCTCCTAGTGAAAGAAAAATCGCCAGAAATTGGACTTGCTACTGTTTATCGTACGTTAGAATTACTAACTGAGTTAACAATTGTTGATAAAATAAATTTTGGTGATGGCGTTTCAAGATACGACTTAAGACATGAAGGTGCGCAACATTTTCACCATCATTTAATTTGCACGGTTTGCGGAGCAGTAGATGAAATTCATGAAAATCTATTAAGTGAAGTTGAAAAGACAGTTGAAGAACGTTGGAATTTTAAAATTAAAGATCATCGATTATCATTTCATGGTGTATGTCATCGTTGCCATGATCAAAACGAAGAGTAGTAAAATGATTTTAATTTAATTAAAATCATTTTATTTTTGATTCTTAAAAGACGGAGCAGTTCAATAAAAAGAGTCTGCTCTTTTTCATGTTCTAAAAATGACACTGAATGATTAATGTTGATTTTTTGAAGTATGATTTGTCCTATTTTTGCATAGTATGTAGTAATGATGTCTTTACTTCTAGCAAAAGGTGGTGGTCATATGAAAAAAAGAGCAAGTATTGTTTTTAATGTAATAAAAGTTACAATTTTATTCATTACATGTACAATTTTATTTTATTTTGCTATTCAATGGATTCATTCTGAATATGAAAATATGCATCGATATGACCGACCAGAAGGCTCAATGTTAAAGGTGGACATTCATAAAAAGGATGGTGCTTTTAACCAATTGGTACGGTTTTATCAAAACGGGGAGTAATGAAATGTGACAACGACTGATAAAACACCTTTTAAAAAAGAATTTGATTTTGCTACGGAGGATTTTATCCATTTTATCCAAGTTGAAAAAGGTTTATCTAAAAATACAATTCTATCATATGGTAAGGATTTAGAAAGCTACGGAAAATATTTGGACGTTGTTGAAAATATAAATGGTCTCTCAAATATAACTAGGTTACATATTATTAGTTATTTAAAATATTTAAAAGAAAGAGATTTAACAGCTCGAACAATGGCTCGTCAATTAGCAACAATTCGCTCATTTCATCAATTTTTAATTCGTGAGGTTGATGGTATGAAAGACGATCCTTCACTCTTAATAGAAATTCCAAAAGCGCCAAAAGTACTTCCAAAGGTTTTATCACTACAGGAAGTAGAGGCTTTATTAGAAGTACCTGATCACTCTACGTTTGGTATTAGAGATAAGGCAATGTTAGAATTGTTATATGCTACTGGCATGCGTGTGTCAGAGTTATTATCATTAAATCTATCTGACATTAATTTAACAATGGGATTTGTGCGATGTTTTGGTAAAGGAAGTAAAGAACGAATTATTCCTTTAGGTAAACTTGCGATTGAATCAATTGAAAATTATTTAAAATTGTCGAGAAATGAATTAAAGGGTAAAAAAAATAATGATGCATTTTTCTTAAATCATCATGGAAATAGAATGTCTAGACAAGGATTTTGGAAAAACTTAAAAAAACAAGCCGAAAAAGCAAATATTCAACATGAACTAACACCGCATACTTTACGTCATTCATTTGCAACACATTTATTAGAAAATGGCGCTGATTTAAGATCAGTTCAAGAAATGCTAGGACATGCAGATATATCTACAACTCAAATTTATACACATGTAACGAAAAATAGACTTAAGGATGTTTATAAAGAGTTTCATCCAAGAGCTTAATTTCAGACTGTCCGCCAAACGCTTGAATCAGCCTGAAACTCAGATTATTAAAATTTTATTTACACATTAAGAGCTTAAATTAAGCTCTTTTTTCTTGGATAATGATTGTTATAATGTGAATAGCATAATATATTAAATTAATCATAGATGAACTGAAACTAGGTGACTTGAAAGGATGAAATAAATGATTACGATTAAGACTGAACGTGAAATTAACTTAATGAATGAAGCAGGTACTTTATTGGCTGCTACGCATAAGGAAATTGCCAAAATGATTAAACCGGGGATTACTACATGGGAAATCGATCAATTTGTTGAAAAGTTTTTAGCAGAAAATGGTGCAAAACCGGAGCAAAAAGGTTACCGAGGATATAAATATGCAACTTGTGCATCAATTAATGATGAGATTTGCCACGGATTTCCTCGTAAAAAACCATTAAAAGATGGAGATATTGTAACGATTGATATGGTTGTAAATTTAAATGGTGCGCTTGCTGATTCGGCTTGGACATACGGTGTAGGAAATATAGCTAAAGAAAACAAAGATTTATTAAAAGTTACGCAAGAATGCCTATATAAAGGGATAGAGCAAGCTGTAGTAGGAAACCGTATTGGTGATATTGGTTTTGCGATTCAATCTTATGCTGAGTCATTAGGTTATTCTGTTGTGCGTGATTTTACCGGACATGGCATAGGACCAACTCTTCATGAAGAGCCATATGTTCCTCATTTCGGTATGGCAGGTAAAGGTTTAAGACTGCGTGAAGGGATGGTCATTACGATTGAACCAATGATTAATTTAGGATCATGGCAATCAACAATGGATTCAAATGGCTGGACTGCAAGAACAAGAGATGGAAAAAATTCAGCCCAATATGAACATACTTTAGCAATTACAAGTAATGGACCAAAAATATTAACAATGCAATAAGTTAATTATTATTTGCATTGATAATGAAAGCATAAAAACTATAATTAAAAACCAATTAAAAATCTATTGACATAATGGACTAGCTAGAATACTATTATATTATTAATAAACAATCGAATACTCCAAAGGGGAGTAGCGTCAGGAGAGATCCTGAAACAAAGTCGTCATTACATGAGAAGAAATTCTCATCGGCTTTGTTGGCATACATATGTGTGCTCAGCAAGACCTTTGCCGTAGAATTACAACTATTGGCAAAGGTCTTTTTATTTTGTAGTCACAGTACAGGTTGTTTAATTAAAAATAGTAGTTTCATAAGGGGGAAGAGTCATGGATTTATTAGGTGGATTAAGTATTGGCGTACTATTGAATGTAATTTTTATCGACCTGTTATTAAGTGGTGACAATGCTATTCTAATCGCATTAGCAGCGAAAAACTTACCAGCAGACCAAAAGAAAAAAGCAGTATTATTTGGTACTTTAGGTGCAATTGGACTACGTATAGTATTTGCAGCAGTAATCGTGTATTTATTAAAAATTCCGTTTATCTATGCAATCGGTGGTTTAATGTTATTATGGATTGCATTTAAATTATTAGTCGATGATTCAGGACATGGTGAAGTTAAAAGTGGTGCAACATTATGGGGAGCAGTTCGAACAATTATCATTGCTGATGCGTTAATGAGTCTTGATAATGTTTTAGCTTTAGCTGGTGTATCACATGGTAGCTTAGTTGCAATCGTAATTGGTATTTTAATTTCAATTCCAATTATTGTTGGTGGAAGCTCATTATTAATGAAAATTATGAACAAATACCCAATTATAACAACAATTGGTTCAGGTATCTTAGCTTGGACTGCTGCTGGTATGATTACTCATGAAAAAATGATTAACGATGCTTTTGAAAATAATACAATTGCTTTAGCGTTTAAAATTGTCATGACAGCAATCGTAATTGCAGCTGGTACAATAGTTGCTAAAAGAAAAGCACAAAAACATCAAGTTACAAGTTCAGAAAATCAAACAGCATAATACGATAAAAGGCCCAGCTTATAAAGCTTGGGCTTTTTATTTTGCAATACAGTATGTAAGCAGAAATTTTCGCATATCATTTTTATTAGCGACTAAAAAAAAAGAAAATAATTATGAAATATTTATGTCAAATTAACAGGATTCTGGGGAATTATAGTATCAATAGACACAAATTGGAAAATATAATTCTTGAAAAGAATTAGGACAATAAGTATACTTTAGTTGTCAGACATCTGACGCTATCATTTAAGTTTCAGTTTGTTTCGATGAGTTAGGAGGAAAACAAATGAATAGAAAATTTAATAGAGTGTTCCTCGTTGTTATGGATTCTGTAGGGATCGGAGAAGCTCCTGATGCAGAAAAATTTAATGATGTTGGTTCAGATACACTAGGCCATATTGCTGAAGAAATGAATGGTTTACATATGCCGAACATGGCAAAACTAGGACTAAGTAATATTAGAGAATTGAAAGGGGTTCCAAAGGCCGAAAAGCCACTTGCTTATTACACAAAAATGGAAGAATCATCAGTTGGTAAAGATACAATGACTGGACATTGGGAAATCATGGGTCTTCACATTGATAAACCATTTAAAGTTTTTGCTGATGGATTCCCTAAAGAATTAATAAGTGAATTGGAAACCCATTTTGATCGTAAAATAATTGGAAATAAACCTGCTTCTGGAACCGAGATATTAGTTGAACTTGGTGAACAGCATATGAAAACAGGCGATTTAATCGTTTATACGTCTGCTGATTCTGTTTTACAAATTGCAGCTCATGAAGAAGTTGTTCCTTTAGAAGATTTATATCGTTATTGTGAAATTGCACGTAAATTAACATTAGATGATCCGTACATGATTGGTCGTGTAATCGCCAGACCATTTGTAGGTGAGCCTGGGAACTTCAAACGTACACCAAATCGTCATGACTATGCATTAAAACCATTTGGACGTACTGTTATGAATGAATTAAAAGATGCAAACTTTGATGTAATTTCAATCGGTAAAATTGCTGATATCTTCGATGGTGAAGGAATTACGAAAGCATTACGTACAGTTTCAAATATGGACGGTATGGATAAATTAGTTGAAACATTAAAAATGGACTTCACTGGTTTAAGCTTCCTAAATTTAGTTGATTTTGATGCAGTATACGGTCATAGAAGAGATCCACTAGGTTACGGTAAAGCTTTAGAAGAATACGATGCAAGATTGCCTGAAGTATTTGATTTATTAAAAGAAGATGATTTATTAATGATTACTGCCGATCATGGAAATGATCCGACATATACTGGTACAGACCATACAAGAGAATATGTTCCATTACTAGTTTATAGTAAACAGTTTTCAGAAGGTAAAGAATTAGAAATACCAAAAACTTTTGCTGATATTGGAGCAACCATTGCAGAAAACTTTAAAGTTGCAATGCCATCACATGGATCAAGTTTTTTTGAAAAATTGAGATAAGGTGGAGTTACATATGAATAAAGAAAATATCGATAAAGCCGCTGATTTTATTAAAAGTAAAGTTGACAGACAGCCTAAAATTGGATTGATTTTAGGATCAGGTTTAGGAGTACTGGTTGATGAAATAGAAAACCAAGAAAAAATTCCGTATCATACGATTCCTGAATACCCAACATCAACAGTAGAAGGGCATGAAGGACAACTAGTTTTTGGAACGATACACGGTATTGAAGTAGTAGCAATGCAAGGAAGAGTTCACTACTACGAAGGATATAGCATGGAAAAAGTAACATTCCCTGTACGTATCATGAAAGAATTAGGTGTAGAAAAATTAATCGTAACGAATGCTGCAGGTGGAGTTAATACTTCATACGAACCTGGTGATTTAATGTTAATTACAGACCATATTAATTTTACTGGTACTAGTCCACTAATTGGACCAAATAACCCAGAGCTAGGCGTTCGTTTTGTAGATATGTCTTATCCATATGACCGTGAATTAAGAGAAATTGCAAAAAGTGCTGCTAGTGAAGTAGATGTAAAACTTCAAGAAGGAGTTTACGCTGCACTGACAGGACCATCTTATGAAACTCCAGCTGAAATTCGCATGTTTAGAACATTAGGTGCTGATGCTGTTGGGATGTCAACAGTATCTGAAGTAATTGTGGCACGTCATGCTGAATTAAGAGTACTTGGTATTTCATGTATTTCAAACATGGCAGCGGGCATTTTAGACCAACCACTAAACCATGAAGAAGTTATAGAAACAACACAAAGAGTAAGAGAATCATTTTTATCATTAGTAAAAGAGATTATTCGTAAAATTGGTTAATTCAAAAGTTAACAAATATAAAAGGACTTCTACATTATGTGGAAGTCACTTTTCATTAGAAGTAATCTATACAAATTAGAAAGAGGCGTTTCAAAAATGAGAATGGTAGATTTAATCGAAAAAAAACGTGACGGAAAAACATTAACAACGGAAGAAGTTAATTTTGTAATCAAAGGTTTCACAGATGGTAGTGTACCTGATTACCAAATGAGTGCTTTTGCAATGGCAGTTTTCTTAAAAGGTATGACTGAAAAAGAATATAGTGATTTAACAATGGCTATGGTACATTCTGGTGATACAATTGACCTTTCTAACATTGAGGGAATCAAAGTTGATAAGCATTCAACTGGTGGAGTAGGTGATACAACTACACTTGTATTAGGTCCATTAGTAGCTTCTTTAGATATACCTGTTGCCAAAATGAGCGGACGTGGTTTAGGTCACACTGGTGGTACAATCGATAAATTAGAAGCTGTAGAAGGCTTCCATGTTGAATTAACAGAAGAAGAATTTACTAAACAAGTAAATGATATTAAATTAGCCGTTATCGGACAAACAGGAGATTTAACACCTGCTGACAAAAAGTTATATGCACTACGTGATGTAACAGCAACTGTTAATTCAATCCCATTAATTTCAAGTTCAATTATGAGTAAAAAAATCGCTGCTGGTGCTGACGCGATTGTTTTAGATGTTAAAACTGGTGCAGGTGCATTTATGAAAGATATTGATGATGCACGTGATTTAGCTAAAGCGATGGTTAAGATTGGTAACAACGTCGGAAGACAAACAGTTGCAGTTATTTCTGACATGAGCCAACCATTAGGTTTTGCGATTGGTAATGCATTAGAAGTGAAAGAAGCAATTGACACGCTTAAAGGTGAAGGTCCAAAAGATTTAGAAGAATTATGCTTAGTATTAGGAAGCCAAATGGTTGTATTAGCTAAAAAAGCTGAAACATTAGAAGAAGCAAGAGCTAAACTTCTAGAAAATATGAAAAACGGAAAAGCTTTAGAAGTATTTAAAGCATTTTTAGTAGCTCAAGGTGGAGACGGTTCAGTAGTAGATGATCCATCAAAACTACCTCAAGCTAAATTTGTACAAGAAGTAGTAGCGCAGCAAGACGGTTATGTTTCACAAATCGTCGCTGATGCAGTTGGAACAGCGGCTATGAAATTAGGTGCAGGACGTGCAACAAAAGAATCAGTTATTGACTTAGCTGTTGGATTAATGCTGAACAAAAAAGTAGGCGAAGCAGTTAAAAAAGGTGAATCTTTAGTTACTGTATATTCAAGCACAGAAGATATTAGTGAAGTTGAAAAAGACTTACTAGAAAACATTAAAATTTCTACAGAAAAAGTAGAAGAACCTACATTAGTTTACGATTTAATTATGGAAGCTTAAAACTTTTTCAAAGTGTTGAAATATAAAATGGTCAATAGGAAAACGGACATTAAATGAAGATTTATTTAATGATGAAATTATCATTTCTGGGATGATCTATTAAGGTTTTAAATGTTAATATGGTTGAGTAATTTCATGATTCCAATAATCACTAGTAATGATTTTTTCAGAAGATTAAAATACTATGGACTAATTTTTATAAAACAAATTCAGTTGATTAGTTTAATTAATGTTCGATATTTATTGAACTACAAGCTGATTAATATAAAATAGTTGGGTTACTCTAGTAAAGGCAATCTGATTAGGATTTATTGCAGACTTTTTTCGATGAATAAGTTGATTGGAACGAAAGGGTGCTCGACTCCTATGGGATTAGCGGGAAGGCTNNTGGAAATCAACATCACTCTACCCCTTTTTCGAAAATTTGGTAATTAAATTGACAAGGTTGTTTTTCAACAACATGAAAAAGCTATTCTCTAAAGATGAGAATAGCTTTTTTTGTTCTAATTATTAAACAAAATGTCATGTTACTTTTTAAGTTAATAATATACGATCTTTTTTTTATACTTTTCAAAAAGATAACAACATACCTTTATATCAAAGGAATAAATAATAAAAGAAATGTTCTAAAGTTTTGATATAAAGGGAGCTAATCTAATGGGAAAGAAAGTGTTATTCTTCGGTGATGTTGGTATTGATGATGCGATCGCTTTGGTTTATGCACGATTAACAGAAGATATTGATATTATTGGGATTGTGGCGGATTATGGGAATGTATCTAAATTAGAAACGACCAGGAATGTTCGGTTTTTACTTAAAAGGTCAGGAAAAGAATATATTAAAGTCTATGGAGGTGCTGAGAAACCAATGACGGGGGAGGTCCCAACCTATTACCTTGATATACATGGTCCATTCGGTTTAGGTCCAATCGATCCGGGTTTAAAGTTGGAGAACTTAGAAAATTTTTGTGAAGTTATCGATTTGATTGAGCAGTATAAGCATGAACTAATTATTGTAAATACTGGGAGGTTAACCTCGCTAGCCACCCTGTTTATCTTATACGAAGATCTGATGAAAAGTGTTAATTCTTACTATATCATGGGTGGGGCCTTTCTATATCCGGGAAATGTTACACCAATTGCAGAAGCGAATATTCATGGAGATCCGATCGCAGCAAATATCGTAATGAAGTATGTAGAAGGTGCTTATATTTTCCCATTAAATGTAACACAAAATGCCATCGTTACTCCTTCAATGGCCAATTATATTCATTCTAAAGGGAAAACAGATCTTGTAAAACCATTATTAGATTTCTATTATTACAACTTCTATCAAAAGAAGGTACCCGGCATAAAAGGGAGTCCAGTTCATGATGCGGTAACTCTCATGGCAGTCATTCGTAGCGATCTTTTTAAATTTTATCAATCCGCTGTTGTAATTGATTCAACCGATGTGGCTAGAGGTCAAAGTATTGCAGATTTTCGTGTAACCGATACCCCAGAGAAATTTGAGGGGAGACCTCAACAACATATCGCAGTAGGATTAGATTATGAAGGGTTTTATAAGGATTTTATGTCTGTTATGACCGGGGAGAAATTCTAGATTAAAAATTAATAGAGAAATTATCAAATTAATTGAATCGAACTTTAGCTTTATTGCTACTTTTGTCAAACCCTTGCCATATTAAGCAAGGGTTTGTTTTTGCTTATTGTTACATTATTATTTTTTTTAAATACTTAAGCTTAAGCTACCCAATAACATAAGTGCAAAAATGATATATGGAAAGATGATTAAAAACCAAATAAAAGGCTTTTTCCACGTATCAAGTTTATTATAGACTGCAAAAGTGATTAATAAAATAACCCCTATTGGAATGAATAGGAAGCCATACATTTCAGTGAATGAAAATTTCTGTAAAATAAAGGGTAAAAACAACAAAACAGTACAGCTAATAAGCTTAAATCCAATACTTTTATTGATTATCAATTTAGTAATAATAGAAGTTATCAGTATGATGGCAATAAAATAGACTAACAAGTACATCGTAAAGTAAAACGATCCTGATAATTCCCCACCTGCCCCAGTACCATCGGCGTCAGTGGACATCCCAAATATAAAAAACAACATTGGGAAGATAATGGGACTTGTAACTAGCAATGTAAAACCAATTGTTGCTGACACTTTCTTTAATAATTCCTTCAAAATACACACTCCTAATTTAATTCTCTAGTTTCATCTTACGAGATGAAATTAAAAAAATATAGGAGAAATTAGTGAATCCTTATATTGTTTTAATATAATCGGTATACAACTAATATATATTTAAGTCTAATATATGATCGAACTTCCAGTTCAAATAGAGGATGATTACAGAACAAAGGAGTTAAAAAGTTTTTAGCGAATTAACACATAATCAAGAAAAATAAATTAGACAAATTAATTGAAGTTCTTCAAAAGCAAGACTACCTGAGCTTAAATCAGTTCCTTTATTTAATTAACAAAAAGAATGATAAAAAGTTATTATGAAATAAGAGGTGTAAATTGAGACAAACGACGTGGAAAGAAATCATTCTGATGTTTAGTCCGGTAATATTAATACCGATCATTTTATTTTTTGTATTACATTCTTCACCATCTATTGCATTGAGGACTCATGTATTTTTTAATGGCCATCCTATTTTAGCCGTAAAGTCTGAAATTGCAGATGACCAAGAACATAATCAGGGTGATAAAGAATTCCTAAAAAATGAACACGCAAAATGTTATTCTTTAAATGAAGAAAATTATATCCTTCGAAAAAAAGGTTTTATCTATATGGCTGATTATTATGGAAATGCCTAATATTAATTGTTTCAATTACGGGGATTAGTGATGCTCACGTTCCTCTAAGCAGCAGGGGCCTAAGGTGTTGCCTAACAACTTGAGGTCTTTTGCCCATGTATTTCTTATATAAATCAAGTACTTTTTTATTTCCAATCAACTTAATCATAAAAAATATTTTTCTAAACGAAACACTAAATAACTATAAGTTATAACAAGTTGAGAAACTGTTAGTATTGTTGTGATCGTGAAGCACTTGTCATTAAAACACTAAAGAAAATTATTTTCTTGTTTAATTATTTGATTAAATTTAGTATAATTGTAATCGTGCCTTGTTGCATGGGTGGGAGAGGGAGACACTAAAAGAGAGGAATTTCTTTGAAAAATTTATTGAACAAACAGTTTAATCTTGAAGGTAGCGGTACGACCATTAAAACGGAGTTGATTGCAGGTGCAGTTTCATTTCTAACACTTGTCTATATTTTGTCCGTTAATAGTACAATTTTGCATGATGCAGGTATACCGTTCCAAGGTGCAATGATTGCCACAATTCTGTCAGCTTTCTTTGGAAGCGTTATGATGGGATTATGGAGTAATTCACCTTTAGTATTAGTACCAGGAATGGGCATCAACGCATTGTTTACTTATACAATGGTTGGAGAAATGGGAATGAATTGGAAAGAAGCACTTGCTGTTGTATTTGTAAGTGGAATCTTATTATCAATTTTATCATTCACAAAATTAATTAAGAAATTAACAACTGCGATTCCATTATCTCTAAAAAGTGCAATTACAGTTGGAATTGGATTTTTCTTAACGTTTATCGGACTTCAAGCTGGTGGGATTGTTGTAAAAAATGAAAGTACGTTTGTATCGATTGCAAATTTTACAAATGTGGATGTTTTAGCAACAGTTATTACGCTAGGTATTGCAATTTATCTTTTTATTAAAAATGTACCTGCAAACTTTTTAATTACGGTTATTTTAGGTACAATCATTTCATTCATTTTACATGGTGGAATTGAAAAAGCACATGATACAACAAAAATTACAATGAAATCTGCTAGTGAGGTTGTCGGACAACTGACCTTTACTCATGTGTTGAGTTTTCCATTTTGGATTGCAGTATTTTCGTTAACGATGGTTGTATTATTCGAATCAATCGGTATTATTCATGGTCAATTAAGCATGATGAACCAAGAGCATAAGCAACAAAAGGTTGTTCAAGGAACTGCGTTTGGTATTATTTTATCCGGTTTACTTGGAACTAGTCCAACAGTTATTGCTGTTGAAGGTAGTGCAGGGATCAGTTCTGGTGGTCGAACAGGTCTTACTTCTGTTGTAACTGGATTTTTATTTTTAGGATGTTTACTTTTTATGCCATTAATCGCATATATACCAACATCTGCGATTGCACCAATTTTAATTATTATCGGTTCATTAATGGTTAAACATATTACAGATATTCAATTGGATGATCCTACTGAGGCAATACCAGCCTTCTTAATTTTAGCATTCATCCCTTTAACATATAGTATTATTGACGGAATTGCATTCGGTTTTATTGCTTATCCATTAGTAAAAATGGCAGCAGGTAAGAAAACTGAAATCACACCATATATGGTGGCAATTTCAGCATTATTCTTTGTACGTTTTGCATTAAACTTTATTGCATAAAAAAAAGCGCTGATTCTTTTACTAGAACCAGCGCTTTTTAATTTGTTGTTTTTAGAAATTTAGATTTTGCAAAACATTAATCAAAAAATTTATTTAATCGTTTATAGAAGAAATAGCCAACAACAGTACCAATTATTAATCCAATCACGTAAATAATCGTGTTATTTCCATTTGCAATGGTAGATGTTAATAAAGCGATTAATGTCGCTGAAAGATAGACAAATAAGACGTTTACGAATAAACCGAATTTTTTATAAACGAATAATTTGCCGTTATTGACATTCGCAGATCTGTTATAACATAATAAACCAATTAGTAGAAATGCAACGATATAAAGGATAATGATCGTTAAATTTCCGTAGTCTATAGTTGGATAATGAACGATTTTTTCATTAAAATCCTTTGAAATTGATAGTTGGCCTGCTTGATATGGAATAGACCAACTAGTGATCGTTTTTTCAAAGCTTTTGTCAGGTAATTGATAGTTAAAGATACCATTTAAGTTTGAATAAAGACTAAAATAGATAATACTAGGTGAGAAAATCGTAAAAATAGTGAAAAGTGTTTGAGAAAAATAATGACCTGTAATTGTTCCAATCGATAGACCAATTGTAAAAAAAGCAATCGTAAATAGGAATATGACAGAAAAAATGGTAACAAATGATGAAGCATCAATATATTTGTGTAGATTCGTATTGTAATGGATTAATAGAGTTAAAATAATTAATCCAACAGTCGCCATAAAAATATGAGCAATTCCAAATACCCATTTTGATAAATAAAGTTTTCTAGGTGAGTACGGAAGCGAAAATTGGAAATCAATTCCTCCTGTATTTCGTCCAATCCCTATTAATAAAATACTTAATATTAATACAATGATCGGTGAAATAAATGCTAGCATACTAAAGTCTGATATATAAAGGTACGGATTACTAGGATTAGTTAGTAATGCTCGATTTAATTCGTCAGTGTTATTGTAATAGCTAAATGGAAGAATGATCAGATAGACAAGATATAATAAAATAAGTGCAAGTCTAGATTGCTTGGAATTAATTAGCCACAATGCTTTACTAAACATATAAGTCGCCTCCATCATTTATGAAAAATAAATCCTCTAATGTCAATGGAAGTTCTTCTAAAAGGAGCGGATTTTCTTTTTCCATTCGTTTTATATATTCGTTCTTATTTCCATTAATAATGATAATTGCTACTTTGCCAGTTTTTGAGAATACAGATATAGACGGGTCATCTTCAAATATTTTAGGTAAGCCGTCTTCAAATGCTACTTGTAATTTATAAAATTGACTCGTACTTTCTTCCATTGTAGAGATTGAATTAATTCGTCCATCCTTAATAAATAAATATTGATCAATTATTTTTTCTAGCTCAGCGAGATGATGTGATGAAATAATCACACCGACTGAATTTGTGCTTGCATATTCAATGATTAGTTGCAAAACTGTCCGTTTAACGACTGGATCTAAACCGTTAGTTGGTTCGTCTAAAATGACATATTTTGCATCTGTTGAAAAGGTTAATAGTAAATAGATAAGTGTTTTCATCCCTTTTGAGTATTTACGTAAAGAAGTATTAGGTAATTTATATTTATTTAATGCTTCTAGAAATTTGTGTTTATTGAAGTTTGGATATGAATTTTCATAGATTGTAATAAGCTCTTTCACACTATATTGATTAATGAAATTTGTAGAATCACTCATATATGCAATTTGTCTTCTAGTATTAGGTGATGAGTTAATCTCTTCATCATCAATACTGATTGAGCCTTCGTCTAGAGATAGAATGCCAACGATTGTCCTTAAAAGTGTCGTTTTACCAGCCCCATTTCTACCGATTAAGCCTGTAATTTTACCTTTTTCTATTTGAAAGTTTAGATTTTTTAACACTTCATGTTCATCGAGTTTTTTACTTAAATGATGGATTTTCAACAAACTACTCAGCTCCTTTATTAGAATAGAACTCTTTTACCCAATTCATTATTTCTTCCTCTTTTACTCCATCTGTTAAACAATCAATTAATAAATTTGAAAGTTTATTTTTATATTTTAAAAGGGTATCTGTTGTAACAGTCTCTTTTGTTAAACCAATTACAAATGTTCCTTTACCCCTAATCGTTTCGATGACTCCAGTGCGCTCTAGTTCTTGATAGGCTCTACTAACAGTATTTGGATTGATCACTAATGTAGTTGCTAATTCACGTACGGAAGGAAGTTTATCTCCATTTACCAAAATCTTTCTTAGCATTTGTTCTTTTGTTTGTAGAACAATTTGCTCCCAAAGGGGTAAATGGCTTCTTGGGTCTAAAATAATTATCAAGAGATCACCACCTCAAATGTTTTCTTAAGTGTATGGAGTGTATTAAGTGTATGGATGTGATTAATACACTTTACTTATATCATATGTTTTCATGTATGTAAATAGTTCCATTCTTTCTAATATTTTCTTCTGAGGTTGATTAAACTACTTATATTTGGAAAAAATATGTATGAAAAGAATGGAGGGTTATAGATGAAAAGGGTATTACTAACTCTTTTAAGTAGTGTTATGATCTTTTCTTTATCACTACCTAAAGTAAATGCAAGAGAGACACAAAATAATGATGTAAGTTTGGCAAAAAGTGCATTATCTTCCGTAATTATTGAACAAGATACTGGAAAAATCTTATATGAAAAAGACGCTAGAAAAGAGCTTCCACCAGCAAGTATGACTAAGATTATGACAATGCTTATTATTATGGAAGAAATCAATAAAGGAAAACTCAGGTTAGATGATAAAGTAATGACAAGTGAACATGCTGCGTCAATGGGTGGATCACAAATTTTCTTAGAACCTGGTGAAGAAATGACAGTAAAAGAAATGCTAAAAGGAATTGCAATCGCATCAGGAAACGATGCATCGGTCGCAATGGCAGAGAAAATTGCAGGTACAGAAGAGGCGTTTGTCGCTTTAATGAATAAAAAAGCAAAACAGTTAGGATTAAAAAATACACATTTTGAAAATCCAACTGGGCTTCCTGCACCTGGTCATTATTCATCTGCGTATGATATGGCAATCATGGGAAGAGAGCTTTTGAAATATCCATTAATCACGAAGTTTACTGGTACTTATGAAGATTATTTGAGAAAAGATACTGAAAAACAATTTTGGCTAGTTAATACGAACAAACTAGTTCGTTTTTATCCAGGAGCGGATGGATTGAAAACTGGATTTACTGCAGAAGCAAAATATTGTTTAACAGCAACTGCTAAGAAGAACAACATGCGAGTAGTTAGTGTGATTATGGGTGCACCAACTTCTAAAGAAAGAAATGCACAAATGACAAATTTACTTGATTATGCATTTAATCAATATCAAGTAAAGCAATTAATTAAACAAGGTGAGAATATCGAAAGGCTTAGTATTAGTAAAGGTAAGTCTAAAGGTGTAAATGTTATAACTAAAAGCCCAGTTTCAGTTGTATTAAAGAAAGGTCAAGAGTTGAATAAAATTACGAAAGATATTCAGCTGAACAAAAATATTCAAGCCCCAATTAAAAAAGGGCAAGTTGTCGGAGTTTTAATATTAAAACAAGGTACTAAAGTTTTATCTAAAACAGACTTAGTTGCTAATAAATCGGTAAGTAAAGCTAATTGGTACGATTTATTTAAACGTTCTGTTGGGGGATTCAACTGATTTTTTCCGACTAATTTCGAGTATTACTAAAAGATTTGGCGTTTTACCACTAGTTTTGTCATGCATGAAGGAATTCGGTTTAGTTTTAACGAAACTTTCAATAACCGTCAAATAAGGAGGTTATTGTAGTGAGTCTTAATATTGAACTTGAAGTGAAAAATGCAATCCTTTGTGTAAGACTTGCAGGGGAACTAGATCATCACACTGCTGAGGATCTACGTTTACAAGTAAACGAGGTATTAGAGTCACAGACTATCAAACATATTTTATTAAATCTTGAGCATTTAACATTTATGGATAGTTCTGGTTTAGGTGTCATTTTAGGTAGATATAAAGTTATTCGAAATAAAGGTGGAGAAATGGTTGTCTGTTCAATTTCTCCATCAATTAAACGGTTGTTCGACATGTCTGGTTTATTTAAGATTGTTCATTTAGCTGATGATGAGTCAAATGGACTTAATGTATTGGGGGTGGCATAATGCGAAATGAAATGAACCTTCAATTTTCCGCATTAAGTCAAAATGAATCATTTGCTCGTGTAACTGTAGCTGCATTTATTACACAGCTAGATCCTACATTAGATGAATTAACTGAAATTAAAACGGTAGTATCTGAGGCTGTTACAAATGCGATTATTCATGGTTATGAAAATAATCCTGAAGGTATCGTATTCATTTCAGTTCTACTTGAAGATCAAACAGTAACTTTAACAATTCGAGATGAAGGTATTGGTATTGCTGATTTAGATGAAGCAATGCAACCTTTATACACTTCTAAACCAGATTTAGAAAGATCCGGCATGGGATTTACGATTATGGAGAATTTCATGGATCAATGTGAAGTTGTATCCACTATTAATGTTGGTACAACGATTACGGTTAAAAAGTACTTATCAAATAGCAATGTTTTAAGTAATTAAGGAGAATCGCCTATGGACGTAGAAGTCAAGCAAGATCAACCCCGTACGCAGTTAAAGGATCATGAATTAAAAGAGTTAATTAAGCGTAGTCAGGCTGGAGATCAATTGGCTAGAGACAGCATCGTCGGGCACAACATGAGACTTGTATGGTCAGTTGTTCAGCGCTTTATTAACCGTGGATATGAACCAGATGATTTATTTCAAATTGGTTGTATCGGATTATTGAAATCGGTAGATAAATTTGATCTATCTTATGATGTACGATTTTCTACATATGCTGTTCCGATGATTATCGGAGAAATCCAACGATTTATTCGAGACGACGGAACGGTTAAGGTGAGTCGTTCATTAAAGGAAACGAATAATAAGATTCGAAAAGCAAAAGAAGAATTAAGTAAAACGCTTGGAAGAATGCCTACAATTAACGAGATTGCTACTCATATGGAAATTACGCCAGAGGATGTTGTACTTGCACAAGAGGCTAGTAGAGCTCCTTCATCAATACATGAAACGGTGTATGAAAATGATGGTGATCCTATTACATTGTTAGACCAAATTGCTGATAACCATGAAACTAATTGGTTTGAAAAATTTGCATTAAAAGAAGCGATAAAACAACTAGATGATCGAGAGCGATTAATTGTCTATTTAAGATATTATAAAGATCAAACTCAATCAGAAGTTGCTGAACGATTAGGAATTTCTCAAGTGCAAGTTTCAAGACTTGAGAAAAAGATTCTCCAACAAATGAAAGACAAAATTAAATAAAATCTTGAGCTAAAAAAGCTGAAGAATCGTAGGGAATACTATACGATTTTTCAGCTTTTTTATTTTTTCTTTATATTGTTTTTATACTGTAACTCCGGTTTCAAATAAAGATCAATATCTTCAAGTTACACTATCAGATGCTTTTTTTCGATAGTGCTAAAGACTACATTTTCCTATTTTTACTAACTGAACTACTTAGATCAATCTTACTGTACTTATATTTTTGGGAAGTTTTCACATACTAGTTGTAATTGAATTCATAAAGCTTTGAAACTGAGGGGAAAGTATGAATAAGGTGTTATATATTAAATTACTCAATCGAATCGTTGTACAAGTAGGTAAACGTGTACATCTTGGAGAGATTGCACGATTACAAGGGATTAATGTTGATTTAACCCGAATTCAAAACATCATTGTACATGAATCAAAAAAGGAGGATGGTACACATACAGTTATTGATATTCTAGAGCTTTTACCATTAATTCTTGAAATTGAACCTGATATTTCGTTCGAGCTCGTCGGAGTGACAATGTGCATAATAGAACTTAAAAATGAAGTTTCAAAGGATCGTTTTTTTCTGTTTTGTTTCGTTTGGATCTTGCTATTTACAGGTTCTTCATTAGCGATTATTTATTTCCACGAAGATGTTAGCATGCAACAGGTTCAACAACGAATTTACTACATGATTACAGGAGAACATAATCATAAACCTTTATTACTTCAAGTACCTTATTCTTTTGGTCTAGGAATTGGGATGATTTTATTTTTTAATCAGTGGTTTAAGACTAGATTAAACGAAGAACCGAGTCCTCTTGAAGTAGAAATGTATCAGTATCAACGGTCAATGGACGAATATGTGTTAGTCAACGAAAATAAAAAGCCAAACAAAAGTGTAAATACCGATGATTAGAGAATTGTTTATAGTGTTTGTAGGTTTTTCAGGAGGTATTGCTGTTGGTACGGGCTTTGTAGCATTTTTATCGGTTATTGGAATCATTCCGAGACTAACACAGTTAACAAAAACGATTAAAAAAATTCGAGCTTATGAGTTTGCAGTTATTTTGGGAGCAATTTTTGGTTGCTGGATTAGTTTGCGAAATACCGTTTTTAATTTGCCAAATATCTTTTCCGTTTTTATTGGGCTGTTAGCAGGTATTTTTATTGGAATGTTAGCTGCAGCGTTAACCGAAGTATTAAATGTTTTTCCAATCTTAGCGAAACGTATTGGCATTCAAAAGAAAATTGTGTACTTATTAATGGCAATTGCACTAGGTAAAGTTTTTGGATCGTTATTTCATTGGATTTATTTTATAGAGTAAAGGATGGATGAAATGAGTGGGAAATTAAAAGCTAATTATAAAGAGAATATAAAACCATACCAACCGAAAAAGCCGGTATTAAAAAATTGTATTAAAGCGTTTTTAGTTGGAGGATTTATCTGCCTTTTAGGTGAGTGTATTACGAAAATCTATATTAACTATTTTAACTTTACAGAAAAAAATGTGGGTGATCCAACAGTAGCTACACTTGTATTAATTTCTAGCTTACTTACAGGGTTTGGTATATATGACAAAATTGGACAATTTGCAGGTGCAGGATCTGCAGTTCCTGTAACAGGCTTTGCCAACTCTATGACAAGTGCTGCTATGGAACATAGAAGTGAAGGTCTCGTTCTAGGGGTTGCAACAAATATGTTTAAACTAGCTGGTTGTGTAATTGTTTATGGAGTTGTTTCGGCATACGTCGTTGGAATGATACGATACGCATTTAAAGTATTCTTATAGGAGGTGAGCACATATGGCTTTAGTCGGTAAACAAACTTGGGAGTTTCAAAATGGTGTTTATGTTCAAGCATCTGGAACTGCTGTCGGACCAAGAGAGAACTTAGGACTGTTAGGTGGCAAATTTGATTATGCTTATGAAGATCTTCATTGTGGTGAAGATAATTGGGAATTAGCAGAAAGAGCATTAATGAGAAATGCAGTTTCCGTTGCGCTAAAAAAAGCAAATAAAACCGTAGATGATATCGATGTATTTTTAGCAGGTGATTTACTAAATCAAAATGTTACTGCGAACTTTATGGCAAGGGAATTGCAACTTCCTTTTTTATGTATGTTTGGTGCATGCTCGACTTCAATGGAAACAGCTGCACTTGGTGCACAGTTAATCGATAGTGGGTACGCAAAAATGGCATTGGCAGCAACAAGTAGCCATAATGCTACTGCTGAAAGGCAATATAGATATCCTACAGAATACGGTGGACAAAAACCGGATTCTGCAACTTTTACAGTAACTGGAGCAGGAAGTGTTCTCCTTTCAAATAAAAAAAGCAAAATAAAAGTAAAATGCGCCACAATTGGTACAGTTCAGGATTTAGGATTGACTGATCCATTCGACATGGGTTCTGCGATGGCACCAGCGGCAGCCTATACAATTGTACAACATTTTAAGGACACAAATACGACACCTGATGATTATGATTTTATCGTAACTGGAGATCTTTCAGCTGTAGGCGCACCGATTTGCGAACAACTGGTTAGAGAAGAAGGATATGATATGGTAGGAAAATACAATGATTGTGGATTGCTAATCTACGATCGAGAAAATCAGGAAGTTTTTGCTGGAGGAAGTGGATGCGCTTGTTCAGCAGTTGTAACATATGGTCATTTATTTCAAGAGTTAAATAAAGGTACTTATAAACGAATTTTAGTAGCAGCAACCGGCGCTCTTTTAAGCCCAACAATGATTCAACAAAAAGAATCAATTCCAACTATTTCACATGCTGTCGTTTTCGAAAGCTGTTAGGAGGTGTTCAGATGGATTTTGTTAATGCTTTTATAGTAGGTGGTCTAATTTGTGTAGTTGGTCAATTATTTTTTGATTTCACAAAATTAACACCAGGGCATGTGATGTGCATATTTGTAGTAATTGGCTCAATTTTAGATGGGTTTGGGATTTACGATAAGCTTATAAAATTTGCTGGTGCAGGTGCAACAGTTCCAATTACTAGTTTTGGCCATTCCTTATTACATGGAGCGATGGCAGAAGCAAGTGATCACGGATTTATTGGTATTGGAATGGGGATCTTTTCCCTAACTTCATCTGGAATTTCAGCAGCAATTTTATTCTCATTTATAGTTGCACTTATTTTTAAGCCAAAAGGTTAACTTATGAAAAAGAAAAGGATCATTATCGTAACCGACGGAGATGTTTATGCGCATCGGAGTATTGAGTATTTGGCAAAACAATTTGGCGGATGCACAATATCACAATCGCAAGGTAATCCCACTAAGTTCTCTGGAAAGAGAATGGTTGAAATCATAATGCAAGCACAAAAAGAACCAGTATTTGTATTGTTTGATGACAGTGGCTTTATGGGAGAAGGTCCTGGAGAAAAAGCTTTAAAATATGTAGCAAGTGATAAACATATTGAAGTTATTGCTGCACTAGCAGTAGCATCAAATACACATCATCAAGAATGGACAAAAGTGGATGTAAGTATCGATAACGAAGGGAATTTAACTGAATACGGTGTCGATAAGTATGGAGTACCTGATATTGAAATCGGAAGAATAAATGGAGACACCGTTTATAATTTAGATCAACTAAATATTCCTTTCATTTTAGGAATCGGCGATATTGGAAAAATGGGTGGAAGAGATGATATTGAAATCGGATCACCTATTACAAGAAAAGCAATTGAATATATCCTCGAGAGGAGTGAACTCCAATGACTACGAAAAAAGAGCCGACAAAACTCACAAATAAACTAGTTACAAATGCTCATACAATAAGTGACCGTATAGGTTATGGAGTAAGTTTTGATGTCGGAAAACGTGTGATATTTGTAAATAAAGTTGAAGTTAATCTATATTATGTTAACGGATTAACGGATACAAGCTTTATTCAAAGATTCTTAGATGACTTAATTGGGTTAGAAAAAGTCGAGAAAAATAAATCAATGTTTAAAAATATTGAGGATACGATTGTCCATCAATCAGTAGAGATCGTTTTAACATTTGAAGATGTTATTAAGAAAGTACTATCTGGTTTAATTGTAGTATTAGTTGATGGAGAAGATAAAGGACTTGCAGTCGATGTTAGAAGTTATCCTGGGCGTGGCCCAACAGAACCAGATACAGAGCGAGTAGTACGTGGATCACGAGATGGCTTTACTGAGAACATTATAAATAATACTGGCCTAATTAGACGAAGAATTCGCGATGAAAATTTAAGAAATGAAATTCTTCAAGTAGGTGAAAGTTCAAAAACAGATGTTTGTTTAACGTATATAGAAGGTTTAGCGCACGCGGAACTTGTTAAAGAAGTTCGGGATCGAATTACAGGTATCCACGTTGATGGACTTACAATGACAGATAAGAAATTAGAGGAATTTATTTTAAAACAAGGATACAATCCATTTCCTTTAGTTAGATATTCGGAAAGACCTGACGTTGTTGCAAACCACATTCTCGAAGGACATGTATGTATTATCGTTGATACATCTCCGAGCGTAATCATTACGCCTGCAACGTATTACCACCATATGCAACATGCAGAAGAATTCAGACAAACTCCTTCAGTTGGAACATTCCTAAGATGGTGTCGTTATATAGGAATTTTTATGTCAGTCTTTTTATTACCATTTTGGTTACTATTATGTAATTACCCAGAGGTATTACCAAAATCATTAAGTTATATTGGTCCAAAGGAAACAAGTAATATACCAATTTATTTACAATTAATTATTGCTGATATGGGGATTGAATTCCTGAGAATGGCAAGTATACATACACCAAATGCAGTTTCCACTTCAATGGGGATTATTGCAGCAGTATTGATTGGACAAGTCGCAATTGATGTAGGACTTTTCCAACCGGAAGTAGTCCTATATACGGCTGTGTCAATGATTGGATCATATGCTACACCTAGTTATGAGCTAGCACTTGCAAATAAATTGGCCAAATTTTTTATATTAATTTTAACTGCAATATTAGGTGTTAAAGGTTTTATGATAGGTTCAACACTATTTATACTTTTCTTAGCAAGCTTGAATACTTTAAATACACCTTATTTTTGGCCATTCATCCCATTTGATGGAAGAGCCTTCTGGCATTTAGTTATCCGTACAAAAGCTAGTGAAAGTCAAAAACAAAAAGGCGGAAAAACAATTGGTGATGCTACCATTTAATCTGGTAAGTCTTATATTGTGAAATAAAAAGAGGGGATGTCTTAGGAGTTAGATTAACTGACGAATAGACGCCCTCATTTTAATTTTAAAATATGTACTAGGGCTAGTGAGGAGGTATCTCAACAGCACTTTTCATTTGTAGTAGATAAAATCGAACTTATTTATAGAAATTAGCCGATTTATTAAGTTTTTATTGTAAAAAGAAAAGAATTAGAGCTATCAATTGCTTATATTGTACAATATTGAAACTGTAATACCTATACTAGTATAGGTAAATTTTATTTTTATTTGCGGTTCTATGGAATTTAATTGCAGTTTTGTTTAAATTAATTGCGATTCTCAAATTTTAATTGCAATTTTACCAATTTTAATTGCGCTTTTTCAGATTTTAATTGCACCACACGATTTATTTGCAAAAATTCAACGTTTATTTGCACAGTCGGACCCATGTACTCAGCTCGTTACTTATGCGAGGCTCATCTCGCTTTTTCTAAATTGACAAATCCCTTTATAAAAGAAACAAACCCAGTTACTTTTTTAGTAACCGGGTTTGTTTTTCCATTATTTAAAGAATGAAAGAATCGCATCAAATAATGCAGAGAAGAAATCTTTAAGTTTTTGAATAAAAGATTGACCTTCTTTAGAATTTAGGTAATCTGAAATTTTATTTTTAGCTTTTGTTAATTGGTTTCCTACTTGATCCCAATTAATATTTAAATCTTTCATTTTTTCAAATAAAGACATCAAACTAGCCTTTTGATCTGCAGTTAGTGTAATACCAAGATCCTTTGCTAATCGATCAATTAATGATTTTAATTCATCGGTTGACATGTTTGGATTTTTAGCAAGCTCTTCTTTCACTTTAGTGACAAGTTGTACAGCTTTTTCATTACCTACTGAATCACCAAGTTGGGCAGTTTTAACCATTTCTTCATTTGCTACTTTTTTAACATCATCAGGTATAACTTTACCTGAACTCAGCTCATATGCTTTCATAATCCCAGTTAAAGCAGCAGTACCAGAGACTTCAAATGGAGCAGTAATTACAATATTTGCATCTTTTAATCCAGCCGTGATTAAAGCATTTGTATACATTGAGTTAGTAACCCATGAAATGTTATTTGATTGAACGACGATGCCTGTATTTTTTTCACCGATTGTAATCATAGCAGATGAAAGAGCTCGAGTACCGATTTGAGCACTAGGTACAGTACCATCTAAATATTTATGTTCCTCTTGATTCGAAACAGTCACAATTCTAGCATCAGATGGCGCACCCATTTCAGCTAATAATGCTTTCTTTTGCGTTTCAGACAGATTTTGTCCAAGAGTAACAATCGTATCACCAGGAACAGAATCAGCAAATACCGATAAAGGCATAGCTATTAATCCCATTGAGATGGTGAACGCTAATAACTTTCGTTTTAACAAAGAGACACTCCCTTTACAATAATCCAAATTTTACATCTTACAACACTATTATAGTACTTTTAGAAAACTTGTCATTACTTTTTGTTTTTTGTATGATTATATCAGCGTTACTAGTTTATTCAGTAATGAAAAATATAGGACAATTAAGTCTTATGAAATTGTACATACATAAGGAGGATTTTTATTATGAAAAAAGCAAGTATAACATTTGAAAATGGTGAACAAATCTTAATCGAATTATTCCCAGAGCATGCACCAGGTACAGTTGAAAACTTTGAAAAATTAATCCGTGAAGGTTTCTACAATGGATTAACTTTCCACCGTGTAATTCCTGGATTTGTATCTCAAGGTGGAGATCCAAACGGTAACGGAACAGGTGGCCCAGGATACAAAATTAAATGTGAAACTGTTGGTAACCCATTAAAACACAAAGCTGGAGCTTTATCAATGGCACATGCTGGAAAAGATACTGGTGGTAGCCAATTCTTTATCGTTCACGAGCCACAACCACATTTAGATGGCGTACATACAGTTTTCGGTCAAGTAATCGAAGGTATGGATACAGTTTTAAGAATGCGTAATGGCGACGTTATGCAAGAAGTTAAGGTTTGGGACGAAGAATAGTCAAACCAATAAGAGGTCTTTCTAAATAGACTTCAAAAGAAGAAAACCACAAGGGAAAAATTTTCCTTGTGGTTTTTTAACATGTTCATATTTGGTTAAATGGTGAAATAATTGATAGCAGTTCGGACTAGTCTAAATTCGAAGACTTATTTGAAGTTTATTTGTATTATGTTTAGTTTTTATTGTTTCACATGGCTATTTTTATGTTATTTCTTCACTATTCTTGATTCTTATAATCTAATTCCACATGATTCCTCGTCTTATTTGCAGTTTTCTTATTTTTAATTGCAGATCTCCAAAATTTAATTGCACTAACTAATCTCACCATGATCTTCAATTAAAAACGCTGTTGATAATAATGCTGGTTGTAATATGCGTTTTGATAATAATTTTGGTTCTGCTGATTTGTAAATTCTTGCTGATTTTGAACTTGTCGATTACAGTTTTTTGGTGGTCCTATAAATACAGAAGGTTGTAAATTTGCTGTTGCAATTTTCCATTGGTTTTCATCAAGACAGTAAGTATGTGAGACAATATTTGAAGGTGTAAATTTCATTAAATCCGAGAATAAAATGACATCAGGGGAAGGTGCATTAAATATTGCTAATAAATGAGTATTGTCAACAGTTGCAATTTCATAATGCCACCAGCCTTGTGGTACGTTTGCAACCTGACCAGGGGCAATAGGGAAATTTAATAGTTGCTTTGTATAAGGATTTAAAATCGATACAACTGCGTTGCCAGAAATACAATATACTAATTCTGATGAATTTTGATGATAATGTGGCTCTACAACATTATTTACACTTAAATAGATATCCAATAAAGACAAATTATCCAAAGTATTCAAATCATTAACGCTTAATTGATTGATAAAATTTTGATTATCTTTCACAAAGGAATTGTTTTTATTTATATCAAAAGTAAATTGAATACTTGGCGATGTATAATCTAAATCCAACCTCATAATGATCACCCTTTTATATAACTCTAACTAAAATTTACTGTATTCAAATTTATCAAATTGGTGACAAAAGCCTATGAGATGGCATTGAAAGGAAAAATACTTAACTAGTACACTAAATTATTTAAAATTCTCTCCTGTACCATATATCCCGTTTTTCCTTCTTACTGGTTTTCTGACTTGACAGAAAAATGTGAGAATTATATATTTGAAATATTGATATATTTGGAACGAATTTTACTATTTACCGTACTATAGAGGGATAATCAATCATATATTTTGTATTGGTTTAGAAGCTAATTAGAGTTTTAATAATTTTTAAGAGGGGTTAACATGTTAATTAGGTATAAGAAAACATATGAGAAAATTGCAATGGGCCTGCTTTCGTTTATGCCGAATGAAAAGAATGTGAAGAGCTTAGTAAATACGATTAAAGATTATGAAACTAAAGATGATAATCATTTGTTCCTTTGGAAATTAGACGATATTGTTGGGATTATTGGAATACAAATACTACCAGATAAGGTTATTATGATTAAACATTTAAGTGTAAACCCTTCATTCCGAAATCAAGGTATTGCAACTTCACTTTACGATGCTATTAGATCTCAATATACAGACTATACAATCGTAACAACGCAAGAAGTAGCTTCATTTATTGAACATTGTCATGTTAGTTTGAAAGTATTATAGAAAAAGGTGCTCAATTTTTGGAGCACCTTTTCTTTACTGTAAAATGAAAGTGTCAAATAAATAAGTAAAACCATGTTGATTTCCACTACAGGGTGCTCGCTTTTTCGCGGGGCGAGCCTCCTCGGCAAGCCTGCGGGGTCACAGCCTTCCCGCATATCCCACAGGAGTCGAGCACCCTTCGTTCCAATCAACTTATTCAACTTTAGAAATTAATCTTAAATCCATAAAGAATAATCATTTCATTATAGAATTACCTTTTATTAATTAAAAAAACTACTACTAAATCAATACTACTTTGGAATATATATTTTATTTTATCCCTTGAAAAGAATGATATTTATAAATATTTTCATATATGTTTAGTTAGATTTGATGATTCATAAGGATTTATAAACAACAAAATCGAAATTAACAAACAACAAAAACTACACATTTGCAAAAAAGTTCAAACTTTTATGAATAAGATTCATCTAATGTTCGCAATATTGACTTCAATATATTTCGAAATACTAAAAAAGGTGCCCAATTATTTGAGCACCTTTTCCTTTTACGCTAAATATTTCTTCGTAATTCTAATTGCTTTAATCTTTCCGAAATGACATCTGTTCGATCTCTTGTAGAATGCTTATTAATTAAATCTTCCGTAAAAGACGAGTAATTTTCTTTTTGATTTTGGAATCTTTCAATCAATTCTTGATCATTTATTGGGAGATCGAAAGGGTGATATTCCGTTTCGTTTTGAAGGTTTAGCTGTAAATCTGATACGATTTGTTGGAAGCGTAATTGATCAATACCAGCCATTTCTAATAAATTAGAATCATTTGAAAAGGTAATGACGTGTCGAAATAATTTTTTAGCACCAGTAAAGTTTCTTCTTCTATAATGATATAACACTACTGATAATCTAATTAAACCTAACCATACCTTTTTATATTGATCATTTAATTCAAGTTTCCATTGTTCTTCAAGAATTTCATGACATTCAAAAAAATCTTGATCAAAATGAAAATGACATAAATATTTTATGTATCGCTCGTTTTTATTATAATGGACCAAGTTTTTCACCTCTTTATTACTAAAATTTTATCAGAAATGGAATTATTTAAAAAGAAGAAAGCCTAGAGCTAATGTCTAGACTTTCACGTTTTGTTTATTCACGGGGTTAAATTAACAGACGAAAGCACATCCAACGATGATTAATAAAATAAATAATACTACGATTAAAGCAAAGCCTCTGCCGTGGCCGAAACCGCCGAACTCTGGAGAAACAGCACCTTTACTCATGAAATAACCTCCTTACCAAAAAAATAATTCTTCTTGCACTGATATCTTATGAAAATTTTAAGAAAATGGTATAGGCGCAAAACTAAAAATTTAGGAACAAACTAACTTCATCAATGAAAAAACCTTTTCTAATTATATAGTTTTATGAAATAATACTTTATACTGTTATAGAGTATATTTTTATTTTAAAGTAAGTTGGTGAGTAGTTTGTGAAGCAATATGAAGTTAAAATTGATGCATTTGAAGGGCCATTAGATTTATTACTTCATTTAATTCAACGATTTGAAATTGATATTTATGATATACCTGTATCTGAAATAACAGATCAATATGTTTCATATATTCATACAATGAAAGAATTAGAATTGGATATTGCAAGTGAATATTTAGTGATGGCAGCTGAATTACTTGCGATGAAAAGTAAAAGTATTTTACCTAATCATGAGGAACAAGCTGATTGGGATGCAATACTTGAAGAAGACCCTAGAGAAGAATTAATGAATCGATTAATTATATATAAGCAATTTAAAGAAGCAGCGATCGTATTTCAGGAAAAAGAATCAGAACGTGCAATGATTTTTACTCGAAACCCAGTTGATTTGTCCGAATATGGACCTAGACCAGAAGATATTGTCATGCCGACTGATGTTACGATTTACGATATGTTTGGTGCACTTCAAAAGCTTTTTAAACGTAAAAAGCTGCAAGAACCACTTCAAACTAAAATTGTTCGGGAAGAAATATCGATCGAAAAAAGAATAGATGAAATTATTACCTACTTAAAAAGTATAAAAAAGAGAACTAATTTCATCAGTTTATTTCCATATAATGATAAAGAAAGTATTGTAGTTACTTTTTTAGCGATTTTGGAGTTAATGAAAACAAAAGACATTATAGTAGAACAGGAACAAAACTTTTCAGAAATTTTTCTTACATCACGAGAGGTTTTTGAAGATAAGCAAGCTGAGGTGTACTTGTAATGGAACAGGAAAAAAAATTGGTAGGAGTTCTAGAAGGACTTTTATTTGTAGCTGGCGATGAAGGAATATCGATTGTCGAGCTATCTGAGACTTTAGAATTAAGTCAAACCGAAGTTCTAGAACTAATCGAGAGCCTTAAAGAAGAGTATGAAAATCCTAACAGAGGCTTACAAATTAGAATTTTAGCAAACAGATATAAACTTACTTCAAAGAGGGAACATGGTGAGTTTTTCAAAAAATTAGTTGAAAGCCCATCGAACTCTTCGTTGTCACAAGCTGCATTAGAAACTTTAGCAATTGTTGCATACCAACAACCAATTACGAGGACAGAAATAGAAGATATTCGTGGAGTTAAGACTGAAAAACCAATTCAAACTCTTGTCTCGAAATATTTAATTAAAGAAGTTGGACGGGCTGAAGGTACTGGTCGTGCAATTTTATATGGTACTACTTCTGAGTTTTTAGATTATTTTGGTTTAAAAAACATTAAAGAATTACCTCCACTACCACAAGATTTAAAATTGGAAGAGGTTGAAGAAGAAGCAGATTTATTTTTTAGCAAATTTGAAAAACAAGATTAGTTAAAAAATTCTGCAAATCTTTCTGTATCCTATGTTAAACTAATACTATGGAAATCTTGGAGGGTGAAAGAATTGTTAATTTATAATTGTCTTGGGTATGAATTAGTAAAGGCTCAACCAAATACTTCGGAAGATTTTTTTAATCGTTCTGAAGTTGAATATGAATACAATGGTCAAAAAATTGTAACTTCTGTTTTATATGTTCGTTTTTTTGAAGAACAACTTTCTGAAGTAAGTGATTTAAAAACAACTAGATTATATGAAAATGGCGATCAGTCAGTAGATTTCCGTGATATAGTGGCACTTGCGCTAATTATTAAAAATCCTGATTATCTTGGAAGAAAGCGAATATATATTAATGAATTAGATCAATTTGTAAAAGAGCTACAAGGTGCTGATTTTGATAAATTAGCAGGATATGTGAGAAGTATTAAGCAAAATTCAAATAGAATTGAAATATCGATCTAATTTAACGGAGGGAAAAAAATGTCGAATAAGATGGTAGAGCATCAATTAAAAATTGTTGGAAATCAATTAGGGATTGTTGGTCTAGAGTGTAATTTGTTTTTAAATAAGAATTCTTTACCGTCATTTCAACATGAAAACCAAGCAGTGGATCTTAACTACTTAGAAAAAATACTTTCTTCATTACGTAGAATTACAGTATATTGTGAGGATGCTAAAGAAGTTTGTGAGAAAATTTTAAGTGGACAGTTCCATAAAGCAACAGCTGAAGATACTTTACATAAAATTTATCACAGATGTATCGCAGAATTCTTCTCTCCTAAAAACGATGCATGGTATGAAAATAGTCGTGCAGCATACACTGGTAATCAAGCAATTACATTCTATAAAGCTGTACCAGGTACAGTCCAAGACCTATTCTCTTCATTAGAAAAAGTTTTTCAACAAATGAGAGAAGAACTTGAGTATTATGAAACAGATTATTCAACAAAACTTATGCAACAATACAAACAGTAATTAGAAAATAGTTATATGTAAATAGTAAAGTTAAGAGAAAAAGACTAGAAAATTTCTAGTCTTTTTATTTTGTACAAAACTCCAAAAAAATTGGATATATCTAGTAATTTTTATCTAAGATACGTTACAATACAATAGAAATTTCTTTGTAAGAGAAGAGGATTAGTAATGAAACAAATGTATTCAATTGGACAAAGGACAATCAAAACAGCAATTGGAAGTGGTATATCCCTATTAATTGCAGAAGCTCTACATTTACAAAATTACAGTACTGCTGCTGTAGTTACACTATTAAGTATTCAAAATACAAAACGCAGATCATTTATTGTTGCAATTCAAAGATTTGTTGCATCAGTTATAGCCATGTTAATAGGATGGATGATGTTTGAATTTTTAAGCTATACGCCATTAACAGTTGTCATTTATTTTCTTTTAACGATCCCCTTGTTAGTCACATTGAAGTTACAAGAAGGGATCATTCCGAGCTCAGTTATCGTCTTACAAATTTATGTGAGTAGCGATAAATCAATCTCTTTCTTATTAAATCAAGTTGAAATTTTAGCAGTTGGGATTTTAATTGCATTAATTATGAATACATATATGCCAAGTATTGAGAAGAAGATGATTGAATCTCAAAAGAAAATCGAACAAAATTTTAAAATGTTACTGCTAGGTATTGCTTTAAAAATGAAGGGTAAGGATGAAGATTCACAAAATGATTTAATTGATGAAACTAAAATGCTTTTACATACGGCGAAAACTTTAGCTTATAGGCAAGTTGAAAATAGTTTTATAAAATCGAACTTATATTATATTAATTATTTTGAAATGAGAGAACGCCAATTTGAAATCATATCGAATCAAATCATTCCTTTATTAAAAAAGGTTGCGCTAAATTATCCGCATTCAAAAATTATCGCTGAATTTTTTGAGGACACAGGTGTTTACTTGAAAGAAAAATCTACGGGGATTGAATTATTAGGGGAATTCAGTCATATGATGAATGACTTTAGAAAGATGCCTTTACCTGAATCAAGGGATGAGTTTGAGACTAGAGCTAGTTTAATGATGATTGTTTATGAATTGGAAAAAGTAATTTCATTAAAAATGGAGTTTTACTCAGAAAATCAGACTATTTTAGAGAAGCTAAACTAATCACTTTATATTAGAAGATGTGAAATTAATATCCTTTATTACGCGAATTCTATTTATCGCGTGAAACACGTGAATACCGGTAATAGCTATAAATTTAATATCATACAATGGAAAGTAGAAGAGAAATTTATTTTCTCTGATGGAGGTGTATGATGTTAAATCAATCTGAACTCGTCACTTACTTTCAGGAGGTAGAAATCTGGTGTGCGAATGTATTACAGTTGCTGTCTGAAAGATTTGACCATATTCAAGAAAAAGAACTATTAGAATATAAAGTAAAGCTCTTGTTAAACAGAATGGGGACAAAAGGTCATTATGTAGATCAAAATTCCTTTTTGGATGAAATTAGTATGGATGTGGACGATATACAAGAACGATTAATTTCAATTTTAAATGAAGAGGAATATGATGATAGCTATGCGTATCGGGTAATAGAAGTCGAAGAGAGAGTAGGGATTGGTAAACATGAGCTTCCACCTTTACCATATCCATATAATGCACTCGAGCCATATATATCAAAAGAAATCATGATGCTGCATCATGATAAGCACCATAAAAGTTATGTAGATGGTTTAAATAAAGCTGAGATTGAATTAGAAAAGGCAAGAAAAAATAAGGCATACGATTTATTAAAGCATTGGGAAAGAGAGCTTGCATTTCATGGGTCGGGTCATTATTTGCATACTATATTTTGGAATAATTTAAGTAAATCAGGTGGAGGGCAGCCTCATGGAGCTCTTTTAAAACAAATTGAAGATGACTTCGGAAGCTATGAGGATTTTAAAGAGCATTTTACTCAAGCTGCTAAAAAAGTAGAAGGTGTCGGTTGGGCGATTTTAGTTTGGGTTCCAAGAGCGAATCGGTTGGAAATCCTTCAAACAGAAAAACATCAATTCTTTACCCAATGGGATACAATTCCATTGCTAGTTTTGGATGTTTGGGAGCACGCTTATTATTTACAGTATAAATTTGATAAAGACGCATATATTACAAATTTTTGGAACATAGTTAATTGGCCGGATGTAAATTATCGATATGATTATGCTAGTCAATTAAAATGGCAACCCTTTTATTAATTGGTGAAAAATGTAGGTGCTGGAATTGCTCAGGTTATAAATCTGAACAAGTTCAGCACTTTTTTTCTTAAAAAAAGTCATTTTTTTATAATGTAATTCGTAAACTTGTACTAATTAGGACTAACTGTGGAGTTGATGCGAAAGATGAAAAAATGGCTAGTAGTAGGAATCATTGGCTTATTTTTAATCGGGATTATGATTCCGACGAATAATGTTAAAGCATTTGGAGGAGTTAGTGCTAGAAATGCTGTTTTGATGGATCAAAAAACTGGACGAATCTTATATGGTAAAGCAATGCATGACTCTGAAAGAATCGCCAGCATTACAAAAATAATGACTGCAATACTTGCTGTAGAGTCTGGTAAAATGCAAAACACAATAACAATAAGTTCAAGAGCAGTACAAACAGAAGGATCATCCATTTATTTAAAACCTGGACAAAAAATTAAGCTGGAAGATTTAGTGTATGGTTTAATGCTTAGGTCTGGAAATGATGCGGCTAATGCAATTGCCGAGGCAGTAGGAGGTAGCATCGAAGGATTTGTTTATATGATGAACGAGAAAGCAAAAGAAATCGGAATGAGTAATACATATTTTAGCAATCCATCAGGACTAGATCAACAAGGTAAAGAGCATTACTCATCTGCTTATGATATGGCGTTATTAACGAGATACGCTATGGAAAATCCTAAATATGCAAAAATTGCAGGTACAAAAGTACACCGTGCCCCAAATACGGCAGAATCTTGGGATTATGTTTGGAAGAATAAAAACAAATTGCTTACTTTTATGTACAAGTATAGTACTGGAGGAAAAACTGGGTTTACTAAAAAAGCAAGAAGAACACTTGTTTCAACTGCTTCAAAAAATGGAATGGATTTAATTGTTGTAACACTAAACGATGGGCAAGATTGGCAAGATCATATGTCACTATTCGAGTATGGTTTCAGTAACTATCCTTTAACGAAAGTATTAAGTAAAGGTGGAATTAAAGAGGTCACAAATAAAAAATATAAGGGACATGTTTATATGAAAAATGACTTCTCTTATCCATTAGATAAAAAAGAGCGAGATCAAGTAAGAATCACAATTGAAATGCAAAAGCCGACTAAGAAAAAAATCGCTAATGATGCAATTGTTGGTAAAGCGATTATCGAATTAGAAGGTGAACAAATTGGATTTAGAAATATTTTTTATAGTGATAGTAAAGTCAAAGTATTTACGAAAGAAATAATCCAAAACGGGAAACAAGTTTTATTAAACTTAATGGGAGAGCACTCTGATGGTTAATATTATTTGGGTTGCTCTTACAATAATTGGTTTTATTTTTGCGATGATTAATGGCACTATGGACGAAGTAAATAAAGCTGTATTTGACGGAGGAAAGCAAGCAATTACCATTATTATTGGACTAGTTAGTGTTCTTGTTTTTTGGTTAGGTTTAATGCGAATAGCAGAAGAATCAGGATTATTAAAAATTCTTTCGAAATTATTTCAACCATTTCTAGCGTTCTTATTTCCGAGAATTCCTAAAGACCATCCAGCACTTGGTTATATTATGTCAAATATGGTCGCCAATTTATTCGGTTTAGGAAATGCTGCAACTCCACTAGGTATAAAGGCGATGGAACAACTAAAAGTATTAAATAGAAATAGTAATGAAGCAAGTGATGACATGATTACATTTTTAACGTTAAATACAAGTGCAATCACTTTAATTCCTACAACTGTCATAGGAGTTAGAATGTCCTATCATTCTTCAAATCCGACTGAAATAGTAGGTGTTACAATTCTTGCACAAGTCGTTTCATTCATTGGGGGACTCGCGGTTAATAGTTTTTTTGCAAGTAGGCGAAATCGAAAGGGGAGAAAATAAATGGGATATATGAATACGATCTCACTTTATATCATTCCATTTATTATCGCTGTCATTTTAATACATGGAACTTGGAAAAAGGTACCGACGTATGAATCTTTTGTAGAAGGTGGAAAAGAGGGTGTAACAATTGCTGTACAATTAATTCCATTTTTAGTAGGAATGCTAGTATCCATCTCGATCTTTAGAGCTTCAGGTGCTCTAGAGTTTTGTGTAGAACTTATGCGCCCCTTATTAAATTCACTAGGTATTCCTGCAGAAGTTTTTCCTCTGGCAATTATTCGACCTATTTCTGGTTCGGCTGCTTTAGGTATTACGTCGGATTTAATTAAAACATATGGACCGGATTCATTTATTGGAAGACTAGCATCAACTATGCAAGGTAGTACAGATACAACACTATATGTTCTAACGGTGTATTTTGGAGCGGTAGGTATTCGTAAAATGGGTGACGCATTAAAAGTAGGATTAATCGCAGATGCAATCAGTATTATTTTTTCAATCATTTTTGTAACAATGTTCTTTTCTTAACTAAAACCCATGTGATTTCAATGAGTTTGAGAATATTTTAATCATTTTATTTTAAAAAAAGTACTTTTATATTAGGTAAAAGTACTTTTTTGGGTAAAGAGTTAGTTATTTATGTATTGGTAAGATTTTTTATAAAAAGTTTAAACAGTTTTTTTGAACACGAATTGAGAAGATTTAATTTTTGTTTCAATGATTATTTTAATTTCTACTATTTTTAAAATTCTTCTACTCATTTCTACATGATTCTTGGCTATTATTGAAGCTTCTTGATTTTTATTTAAGATATGGGCTTTTGTGAGTACCTCCTCAAGAAGCTTATTCTAAAGTTTTTATAGATAAACTTTTTTAGATGAATAAGTTGATTGGAACGAAAGGGTGCTCGACTCCTATGGGATATGCAGGAAGGCTGAGACCCCGCAGGCTAGCCGAGGAGGCTAAAGAATCTCGCCCNNCTGTAGTGGAAATCAACATGATTTTACTTATTTAATTGACAACTTCTTTTTTCAACTGCGTGAAAAAAGTACTTTTATTTTAGGATAAAAGTACTTTTTTATTGCGCATTTAAAATTAATATCTTATAATACCAATAAGAATAGTTGGTATTAAGACAACATTCAATTTTACCCATGTTGCATATAATGGATTGGAAGAAACTAACCTTTTTGTGACATAAAGGAGTTTGAAATTATGAAAGTTGTAAAGTCAGTACACGAGCTGATCGGATCAACACCATTGCTTGAAATTACAACATTCCCTTTACCAAAAGGAACAAGACTATTTGCAAAGCTAGAATTCTGTAACCCAGGTGGAAGTGTAAAAGATCGACTTGGAATGGAATTATTAGAAAGTGCACTTAATGAAGGTAAATTAGAAAAAGGTGGTACAGTAATTGAACCAACCGCCGGAAATACAGGAATTGGTTTAGCTCTAGCAGCTATAAAATATGGCGTAAATGTGATATTTGTTGTTCCTGAAAAATTCAGTATTGAAAAACAAACATTGATGAAAGCACTTGGAGCAAAAATTGTGAACACACCTACAGAAGATGGAATGACAGGTGCAATTAAAAAAGCAAATGAGCTATCAAAAGAAATACCGAATTCATTTGTACCTTCACAATTTAGTAATGAAGCAAATCCAAGAACCTATTACAAAACATTAGGTCCAGAGTTAGTTGACCAACTCGATGGAAAAATAGATGTATTTGTTGCTGGAGCTGGTAGTGGAGGAACATTTACTGGAACAGCTCAGTATTTAAAAGATAAATTACAAAATGTAAAAACAGTTATTGTCGAACCAGAAGGGTCAATCATAAATGGTGGAAAACCAGGTTCGCATGATACTGAAGGAATTGGAATGGAATTCATTCCTGCCTTTGTAGATACAAACTTATTTGATGCTATTCATACAGTACTTGATTCAGACGCATTTCGTTTAGTAAAAGAACTAGCAACAAAAGAAGGACTTTTAGTTGGAAGTTCCTCAGGAGCTGCGTTATATGCAAGTTTATTAGAAGCAAAAAAAGCAAAACCAGGGAGTACAATCGTAACGATTTTCCCAGATAGTAGTGAAAGATACTTAAGTAAAAACATATATAGTGAGGGATAAAAGATGAAGAAAAAGACGGCGTTAATACACGGGGGAATTAGTAGAGATGAAACAACTGGTGCGGTTAGTGTTCCAATTTATCAAACTAGTACGTATAAACAAGATGCTGTTGGCAAACATAGGGGCTTTGAATATTCCAGAACAGGCAATCCGACACGACATGCTCTTGAAGAGTTAATGAAAGATATTGAACACGGTGTTGCAGGATTTGCATTTGCATCTGGTATGGCAGCTATTCATACTGTGTTTAGTTTATTCAAGACTGGTGACCATATCGTAGTCGGCGATGATGTTTATGGTGGTACTTACCGATTACTTACAAGAGTATTATCAAATTTAGGTATTACAGCTACATTTGTTGATACAAGTAATATTACTTTAGTTGAAAATGTTATTTCACCAAATACAAAAGCAATTTTTATTGAGTCACCTAGTAATCCATTATTAAAAATTACTGATATTAAAGCAATTGCAAAACTTGCAAATGAGTATGACTTATTAACGGTTGTTGATAATACTTTTGCTACTCCATACTGGCAACAACCTCTTACACTAGGTGCTGATATTGTTGTTCATAGTGGAACTAAGTACCTTGGAGGACATAGTGACGTAGTAGCTGGAATTGTTGTAACGAATAAAGATGAGTTAGCTGAAGAATTAGCGTTTTATCAAAACTCGATTGGTGGAGTTTTAGGACCAAACGACAGCTGGTTATTACAACGTGGTATTAAAACACTTGGAATCAGAATGGAAGAGCATGAAAGAAATACACATGAAATTGTGACGTTTTTATCGAATCATCCAAATGTAAATAAAGTTTTCTATCCTGGATTATCGACGCATCCAAATCATGAATTAGCAAAACAACAAAGCAGTGGATTTGGTGGCATGTTATCTTTTGAATTAAAAGAAGGATTAGATCCAGAAGAATTTGTAGGAAAATTAAAGTGGTTTACATTAGCTGAAAGTTTAGGAGCAGTTGAAAGTCTTGTCGGTATCCCTTCAAAAATGACGCATGCTTCAATACCGAGGGAAAAACGAATTGCATCAGGAATTTCTGATGAATTAATTCGATTATCAGTTGGTCTAGAAGATTTAGAAGATTTAATTGAAGACCTAGAACAAGCATTAATATTTCAAACATCAAAGGTGAGATAAATGGGTAGAGAGTTTTTAGATGTATTTACTGGTTGGGCAGAAAGTTACGATTCATTTGTTCAAGGCCATGACCCAGAATATAAAGAAGCATTTCGACGTTATGATGAAATACTGAATGAAATTGTTAATAGAAGTGGAAACAGCGTCCTTGAATTTGGTATTGGTACAGGGAATTTAACAAAGTTACTTCTTGATAAAGGAAAAACTGTATTTCCAATCGAACCATCTCCTGAGATGAGAATTATTGCCTCAAAGAAATTAGGAGAAAATATTACGATTCATGACGGAGATTTAATTGATTTTCCAAAACCACAAGCCGGGATCGATACAATTGTAAGCTCATACGTTTTTCATCATCTTACTGATCAAGAAAAATATGAAGCTATTAAAATATATAGCTCATTATTGAACTCGAATGGGAAAATCGTATTTGCGGATACAATGTTTTTAACAGAAAACGATTATAAGAATGAAATTGCAAATGCAGAAAATGCAAATTATATCAATCTAAGAGATGATTTAATTAGAGAATACTATCCATTAATTCCAGTTATTCGTTCACATTTTGAAAAAAATGGTTTTGATGTCAAATTCGAACAATATAATGATTTTGTATGGATCGTTGAAGCTACAAAAAAATAGAGAGATGTAATTTAGGAGGAAATAAAATATGCCATCAGTTGAAAGTTTTGAATTAGATCACACAAAAGTTGTTGCTCCTTACGTTAGACACTGTGGTACTCATGCAGTTGGTACAGACGGAGTCGTTACAAAATATGATATTCGTTTTTGCCAACCAAATAAACAAGCAATGAAGCCAGATACAATTCATACTTTAGAACATTTATTAGCATTGAACGTTCGTGAAGCAGTACCTGCGGGTGACCCTTTTAAAATAATTGATTTATCACCAATGGGATGCCAAACAGGATTTTATTTAATCATCGCTGGTACACCTTCAATTTCAGAAGTAATCACATTATTACGTAAAACAGCTGAACTTGGACTTCAAGTTGAAGAAGTACCCGCTGCAAATGAGCTTCAATGCGGCCAAGCAAAACTTCATGACCTTGAAGGCGCAAAAAAATGGTTAAAATATTGGAGCGAGCAAACAGACGAAACGTTGGAAAGTGTATTTGCTTAATAGTGAAAAACGTCATCTTATGGATGACGTTTTTTTTATTGTTGAATAAGGAAAATTGTAGAGTGTAAATAAAAAAGGTGAAACTGCAATTAAAAAGAGCAAATCTGCAAATATAAAGGTCGAAACTGCAAATAAAATTAAGTAAGTGCAAATAAAAAAACTGATACTGCAATTAAAAATGACGGAACAGCAAATAAAAAAGTCAAAACTGCAATTAAAATGTTGTTAATTGAAAATAAGACCACGAATTATTAATAATTTTGAGTGAAACGAACAAGAATCTCGAGGATTAATCTTAAATTGAGTTGAGAAATGAACAAATCAACATCTCGAAATGGAAATCAAGTTAATACAGGCGGTTCCTTATTCATTAAAATCTTTTTCTAACAGAGTGAAAAAAACGTCATCCGAATTAGATGGCGTTTTTGATTAACTAATTTATGTCGTTTATTTATTAATTGATCACAAGAAGTAATTTTTCTTTTGGAACGGTGAATTTGATTTCTCCAATATTTTCTTCAATATCTTCAATAGTTGGAATATCATCAAAGCTTTGAATTGAAATAGCATCATCTAAGCATAATAAAATATAAGGGAAGTTAGTTTCTGTAGAGTCATAGATTAATTTGTATGCTTTTGTAGGTTTATCGGAAGTGAAAAATACATCGCCTAATTTAAACGAACCAACTGAATTATATTTTACTGCTGGATTAAAAGAATAATTCATATAGTAAGCTCCTTTTGTCATTTTACTTATTATATTATTGACGGGTTTCTAATAGATTAAACAGCAAACTAGTAATTTGCTTGAATTGTAATAGATAGTTTGTTTTTTTGAGTTACCATTGTGACTTCACCAATCCAGTCTTCAATATCTCCTAGGCTTGGCATAATGTCATAATTTTGGACTAGTCTTGCATCGGTTAATGAGACAAGTACATATGGAAAATCGTCTTCATTTTCTTCATAAACAAGCATATAGATTGTTTCATTCTTTTTAGTAATAAGTACACTACCTGGCGTAATAATTTTAGACCGGTCAAAGGCTGAGGAGTGTTTTAAAGTTAAATTCATATCTATTACCTCATTTCTGCAAATCTAGTAAATTATATGATAGATTTTTAAAATTATGATATTGAGAGAACGAATAAGGTATAAGGGATTAAGTGGAAGAATGACGATGGGCACGACTTGAAAAATGGAATTAAGGTTTAGATTTGGTGTTTAATGCACTTTATTCACAAAAAACCTTGTAGCTGCCACTTGTTTTCAATTGTATAAATCTGTATGATGGTTGAAGAGGTGAAATGATCGAATGGAAAGATTACAGAAAGTTATTGCTAGAGCGGGAATTGCTTCTCGTCGAAAAGCAGAAGAGTTAATTAAAGAAGGAAAAGTGAAAGTAAATGGTCAGGTTGTTACCGAATTAGGTATAAAAGTAAGTGGTAACGATCGTGTTGAAGTGGAAGAGATTCCGATTGATAAAGAAGAACCAGTTTACTTCCTTTTATATAAACCATCAGGTGTAATTTCAAGTGTTTCAGATGATAAAGGTAGAAAAGTGGTAACAGACTTTTTTCCAATGATTAAACAACGTATTTATCCAATTGGTAGATTGGATTTTGATACATCAGGTATCATTCTATTAACAAATGATGGAGAATTTTCAAATATACTTCAACATCCAAAATATGAAATAGATAAAGAATATATCGCAAAAGTAAAAGGGATTCCAACTAAAGAGCAGTTACGTAAATTAGAAAGAGGAATTGTACTTGAGGATGGGAAAACGGCTCCAGCTCAAGTTAAAATGATTTCACTTGATAAAAGCAAAAATACTGCAATTGTAAGACTGATCATTCATGAAGGAAGAAACCGTCAAGTCAAGAGAATGCTTGAGGCAATTGGTACACCAGTTATGAAGTTAAAACGTGAACGATATGCGTTTTTAGACTTGACTGGATTAACTCCTGGTGATGCAAGAGAACTATCACCTCATGAAGTAAAAAAATTAAGAGCAATGGCTACAGCAAAGCCACGCTAATGATAAGTCAGACAATTGATCGCTGCTTTCTTATTTAGTTACCGTTGCTATTTTTCGTCCTTATTTATAAACCGGTTAACACTTTTAGAAGCTGTGTTTTAATTCAATCTGATACCTTATTTTTTCCACTACGACTCGGTAAATACCGAGTTTTTTCTTTGCTTGAAATATTTAATAATTCAGAAAAAAAGATTGAAAATTTAGTCTTTTTTGAAACGTATCAAATTTCTATTCAAGAATAGGAAATAATGATATTCTATCATATGGGAGGAACTGTATATATGAAGAAAAATAGAACGTTAATACGAACAATTATCTTATTAGTTTTGGTTTGTGCAATTGGTTATACTTTTTACATAAATTTCTTTAAGAAAGATGAAGTTATTACTAAAGGTAGTAAAGCACCAAACTTTGCTATGACGGAGCTGAATACTGGTAAGAGTTATACTCTTTCAGGTGAAAAAGGAAAAGGCGTAATTGTTAATTTTTGGGGTACTTGGTGTGAGCCATGTAAGCGAGAAATGCCTTTTATGAATGAAATCTATTCGAAATATAAAGGAAAAGGGATCGAGTTACTAGCAATGAACGCAGATGAATCAAAATTTTCAGTACAAAGATTTGTAAGCGATTATAAACTTGATTTTCCAGTCGGAATAGATAAAGATCAAGAGGTTTTAAATATATATGGTGTTAACCCTTTACCAACTACGTTTTTTGTAAGTCCGGATGGGACAATAAAGAGAATCGTAACTGGTCAAATGACACCAAATTCTTTTGAAAGTTATATTAAAGAAATATTACCAAAATGATGAGTGTACATTAGTAAGGGGAAATAAAATGGAGACTTTTAAATGTGAATGTGGTCATCTTAATCATGTAGGTACTGTAATATGTGAGTCATGTGGTAAACCTCAAGATGAAAAAGCAACCGATATACTTGATATGCGCTATGAAGGGACTGCTAGAAGATCGATCGTTAATAATCAAACTTATATAGATAAAATATGGACGTTTTTTTCATCTGTAAAAGTAGCGGTTGTAATCATCCTAATTACACTAGTAGCAGCAGCTTTAGGTACTATTTTTCCGCAAAGAGATTTACTACCGCCTACTGCGAATCCTGCAACGTATTATCAAGATGAATATGGCATCTTTGGTAAAATATACGATGCAATTGGTTTGGATAATACGTTTAACTCTTGGTGGTTCATGTTACTTGTTGCATCGATTGGGATTTCACTAGTAATTTGTAGTTTAGATCGAATTTTACCACTCTATAAAGCTCTAAACAAACAAACTGTTACTAGACATCCAAACTTTTTAAAAAGACAAAAAATGTTTGGAATTAGTAGAGTTGAACATATTCCAGACGAAATAGAAAAAGCTAAAGTTAATTTACGAAAAAGAGGTTATAAAATTCGTGAAGAAAACGGCAATATCTTAGCAGAAAAAGGTCGTTTCTCTCGTTGGGGTCCATATGTAAATCATATAGGGTTAATTATCTTCCTTATTGGTGTAATGATGAGATATGTACCAGGCATGTATATGGATAAGGCCCTTTGGGTTCAAGAAGGCGAATTAAAACCTGTCGTTGGTACAAACCAAAACTATTATATTAAATTAAATGATTTCCATATGGAAACGTATGATAAAGATAAAGAGGGTAAGGTTTATAAGAAAGCGATTGAGCGCTTTGGAAATGATAAAATTCCTAAAAACTATCAAGCCGATGTGACGCTGTATAAACGCGAAGGAAATTTAATACCAGGAGAAGATCCAAAACTTAAAAAAGTAAAAGATTATAGTATTAAAGTTAACGAACCTCTAAAGTTCCAAAACTTCGCTCTATATCAAGTAGATTATCGAATTGGTGAATTTAGTGCATTTTTATTTACATTACAAAATAAACAAACAGGTGAAAAATTAGGGCCAATCACAGTAGATTTACAAAATCCTAAAGAAGTATATGACTTAAAAAATGGATATAAAGTAGAACTTAAAAATTATTTTCCAGATTTCTATTTTAACTCTGATGGTCAACCTGATACAAAAACAAGAAAACCGAACAATCCAGCGTTTGTATTTAAAATGACTACTCCAAAAACACCAAAAGGTGAAGTAGCATTTGTTGCGATCAAACAAAATATTGAACCAAATGGTGAAAACAAATATAAAATGTCATTTGCAGGTATTGAAACAAAAGATTCAACAGGTTTAACAGTACGTAAAGATTTAACTCTTTGGTTACTAGGACTTGGAGGAGCAATCTTTATGATCGGTGTAATTCAAGGTATGTATTGGTATCACCGACGTGTTTGGATTCAGAATCAAGATGGGGAAGTTTGGGTTGCGGCATTTACAAATAAAAACTATTATGGTTTAAAGATGGAATTAAAGAAAGTGTTTAAAGACACAAAAATAGAATTGCCGATTGATCAACAAGCTAATGAATAGTGTTTAAATAGGGGGAAAATATGTACGAGCTAAGTAGTAATTTTTTATTTATCGCGTTTATTTGTTATATTGTAGCTACTTTCTTTTTTGGCGGCTCGATGAAAACAAATGATAATGGTCCTAATAGATGGGGTACAATTGGAATTACAATTACAATAATTGGATTCTTATCGCAAATTACTTATTTTATATTAAGATGGTTTGCTGCTGGACATGCACCTGTAAGTAATCTATTTGAATTTATTACATTCTTTGGAATGATGTTAATTTTTGCGTTTATCATGATTTATTTTATGTATCGTTTAAATATAATTGGATTATTCGCATTACCTTTGTCAATTATCATCATTGCTTATGCATCAGTATTTCCACATGAAATCAAACCATTAGTTCCATCTTTAAAAAGCTATTGGTTACATATCCATGTAACGACAGCAGCTTTAGGGGAAGCAATTTTAGCTATTAGTTTTATTACAGGACTAATTTATTTAATTAAGAATATCGATCAAAAAGTATCAACAAAGAAAACATTTTGGTTAGAAGCAGTTTTATATTTCTTAGTAACTGTTGTTGGTTTCGTCGTTATTTCAACAGCATTTACTGCATCTGGATACGAAGCAAAATATAATTGGATTAATAAAGATAAAGTACAAGAAGAAATGGTCTATAATCTACCATCAATTGTTGGTCCACATAAAGGTGAATTGACTACAAAAGATCGTTTTGAAGCCCTTGCAGAAGTGCCAGCTATGGTTAATGCTAAGAAATTAAACACTGTAATTTGGTCAATTTTTGCTGGAGCGGCATTATATGCAATCATCCGTTTAATTTTAAGAAAACGAATTGGTGCATTTTTACAGCCTTTTGTACAAAAAGTCGATAGTGAATTATTAGATGAAATCGGATACCGTGCTGTAGCAATTGGTTTTCCGGTATTTACACTTGGTGGTCTAATCTTTGCAATGATTTGGGCTCAAATTGCTTGGACAAAGTTCTGGAGCTGGGACCCAAAAGAGGATTGGGCATTAATAACATGGTTATTCTATGCAGTGTTCTTACATCTTCGTTTCAAACGAAATTGGCAAGGTGAAAATTCTGCTTGGTTAGCCGTACTAGGATTTGCAATTATTATGTTTAACTTAATTGCTGTTAACTTAATCATTGCAGGCTTACACTCATATGCGTAATTAAATAGAGCCCTGTAAAGGATAAACCTTCCTTTACAGGGCTTTTTATCTAATTTATATTTTCGATTCACATATATTTAAATGTGGTTCCTTAAAAATGGTGCACTTACTTCCTAGTTTTTTTTCACTATTTTATGGAAATAATAAATTCTAAGAATTATGTAAAAATGTTCACAAATTATACTAGAATATACAATTTTTATTATGTAAAATTATGAAGAGGGGGTCGAAATTATGGATCAAAATATAAAAATATTAATAGCAGATGATGAGGATCGTATTAGACGATTGTTAAAGATGTATTTGGAACGTGATGGTTATAGTATTGATGAAGCTGAAAACGGCGAGGATGCTTTAAATTTAGCATTGAAGAATGAATATTCCTTAATCGTACTAGATTTGATGATGCCTAAAATTGATGGAATTGAAGTTTGTAGGGAATTACGAAAAACAAAAACAACTCCTGTCATCATGTTAACGGCAAAAGGTGAAGAAACAAACCGAGTTCAAGGTTTTGAAGTTGGTACAGATGATTATATCGTTAAGCCATTTAGTCCGCGTGAAGTCGTTCTTCGAGTTAAAGCTCTATTAAGACGTTCTTCTCCTGTACCGGTATTTACCTCAGACAATTCTTCAGCGAAGGATATCGTTGTGTTTCCGCATCTAACGATTGATAATGATGCTCATAAAGTAATTGTTGAAGGAGAAGAGATCAGTTTAACGCCAAAAGAATACGAACTACTGTTGTTTTTAGCGAAAGCACCTGACAAAGTATTTGATCGTGAAACCTTATTAAAATCAGTTTGGCAATATGATTTTTTCGGAGATTTACGTACCGTAGACACACATGTAAAACGACTGAGAGAAAAATTAAGTAAAAGCTCTGAGGATGCTGCGAAAATGATCGTCACGGTTTGGGGTGTCGGTTATAAATTTGAAGTAGGTCAGGAGTAATGATCGTAAGAAGTTTAGTCGGAAAGCTTTGGCTGACAATTATCTTACTAGTCTCTCTTGTATTATCATTCTTGACCTTTGTCTTAATAGGATTTTTTGAAAAATTTTATATTGACCTTCAAGTACAAAATATGAAAGATGATGCCACAAAAATTGCACAATTAATAGAAAATGGTCAATCAATCTCCAATATTGAGTATTTATCAAATAATATTGTTAGTAGATATTCAAGAGTAATCATTTCTATTGACGGTCAAGAGCCATGGTATTCGAATAATACTTATGGAATACAGGAGCTACCTTTTAAAGAAATAAAAAGTGATGAAAATTTAAGTAAAACGTTAACTGATAATAAAGAGGTCAGTAAAAGACTTGTATATGGTGAAAATAGTGAGAGAGAAAAATTAGTTGTAGGTGTTCCATTACATACAAACTCCAATAATGGAGCTGTATTTATATACCAAACATTACAACCTGTAAAAGTGATGATTCACCAAACGACTAACTTTGTCTTGCTCGCGGCATCTATTGGAATCGTGTTAACAACATTTTTCTCATTCTTTCTTTCTTCTAAAATTACAGCACCTCTTAGAAAGATGAAAGAAGTTGTAAGTAGTATGACTTCAGGGGATTTTAATGTGAAAGTACCAATCCATTCAAGTGATGAAATTGGAGAACTTGCCTATTCATTTAACAAGATGAGTAAACAATTAAATTTTAATATGAATGCATTAAAACAAGAGAAGGAGAAAGTTTCTAATATTATTACAAGTATGGTAGATGGTGTAATTTCGATTGATAAAGAAGGTGAAATCGTGACATCAAATCCACCAGCTGAACGCTTTTTGAAAATGCTTAATGATGATCAATTTGAAGAACCTTCTTCACTTGTTTTAACGAAGGAACTATTAGATTTATTTGTATTAGTAGTCGAAAGTGAGAAAAAGCAATTTATAGAATTAAATTTCGATCAAGGCAATTGGCAAGTTTTAATGTCCCCCCTATATAATCAAACGAATATAAGAGGCGTTGTAGCGGTGATTCGGGATGTTACAGAACAAAGACGTTTAGAAAAGATGAGAAAAGATTTTATAGCGCATGTTTCTCATGAACTACGTACGCCTATTTCTTTATTACAAGGTTATAGCGAAGCGATTGTTGATGGTGTAGCTGAATCCAAAGAAGAGATGCAAGAATTGTCACAAATCATTTATGATGAGTCACTTAGAATGGGTCGATTAGTAAATGATTTGTTAGATTTAGCAAGAATGGAGAACGGATTTACTGAATTAAATAGAGAGTTCGTTCCTCTAGTACAATTTGTAGATCGAATTTTACGTAAGTTTAAAGGTTTAGCAAAGGAAAAAAATATTAAGCTATTTGGAGAAATCGACAACATTCCACAAATAAATATATACATAGATGAGGATCGAATGGAACAGGTTTTTACAAATTTAATTGATAATGCTATAAGACATACGAATGAAAATGGAAGAATAATTGTTTCAGTAAATCAAAATGAACGATCAACTACATTTAATTTTATTGATTCAGGTGCAGGGATTTCAAAAGAAGATTTACCATTTGTATTTGAACGTTTTTATAAAGCGGATAAAGCTCGTACAAGAGGTAGAAGTGGAACGGGTTTAGGATTATCAATCGTTAAAAATATTGTAACAGCACATGGTGGATCGATTCAGGTCTATAGTGAAGTAGGACAAGGAACGACATTTAAAGTTAAAATTCCGCATAATTTATGAATGAACGAAAAAGATGTAGAGTAATCTTGTTTCATATAAAACATATTTCCATTAAGTTTAGAGACAAAAACTCTGCTAAACACACAAAAAAACATATCAAAGGTTAGTAAAATAATAAACATATAAATAAAATAATTGAATTCTTACCCAATTTATCTTACGATTGAATTAATGAAATATTGATGAGTTTAGTGCAAGTATTGCTTAAAAGGGAATCTGGTATAATCCAGAACTGTCCCCGCAACTGTAATGTGGACGAAACGAATAGCCACTGTTCTTTATGAATGGGAAGGTCGGAGTAGGTTGAAGCAAAGTCAGTAGACCTGCTAAATTCATCCTTGTTCAATTCTTCGGGGAGTAAGAATTTGAAGCAGCAGTTGCAAGACTTCTTGTATAAATATGTTGTTTCAGCCCCGTTCAAAACGAATGGGGTTTTTTTATGCTTTCCAAATTATTAGGAGGATTTAAATGAAGAAGTTTTTATCAAGTTTGATCATTATGTTATTGTGTTTAGGATTATTTGGTTGTAATAATGATACAACACAAAAAAAATCGAATGTAAGTAAGAGTGAACAAGCAACTTTTCCAATGACTGTAAAAGATGCAACGAACAAAGAAGTTAGCTTTAAAGAGGAACCTAAAAGAATAGTATCACTTATACCTAGTAATACAGAAATCTTGTTTTCTATTGGTGATGGCAAGGATGTAGTAGGGGTAACGGATTTTGACAATTATCCAAAAGAAGTAAAATCAATTGATAAAGTTGGCGGAAATAATGCTGATATGACATATAATGTTGAAAAAATTATTTCATTAAAACCTGATTTAGTTTTAGCACATGAATCAAGTTTAGGAATTTCTGCTGACGGTTTAGAACAGATAAAACAAGCTGGGATTAATGTTTTTGTCGTAAAAAATGCTGCAACTATTAATGATGTGTATGATACAATTCAACAAGTTGGAGAAATAACTGGAAAAACTGAGCAATCGAAAAAAGTTGTAACAGGTATGAAAACAAAATTAGATGAAATTAGTAAAAAAACAGCTAAAGCAACTACAAATCCAAAGGTTTGGCTTGAAATATCAGGACCACCAGAAATATATACAGCAGGTAAAGGTACGTTCCTAGATGAAATGCTTTCGATTGTACATGCTAAAAACGTAGCTGAAAGTGAAAAAGGTTGGGTAAAGTATAGTGAGGAATCAGCGATTAAAGCGAATCCTGATGTGATTTTAACAACTTATGGATATTATGTACCAAATCTAGAAAAAACTGTAATGGCTAGAAAAAACTGGCAAACAGTAAACGCAATTAAAAATCACCGTGTATATGATGTTAATTCAGATACAACATCTAGACCTGGTCCAAGACTTGCAGAGGGAGTCGAAGCAATTGCAAAGGCGGTTTACCCAGAGCTTTATAAATAATACATATTCAATCTTTTTAATTCCAATTATCTTATTAATCTTTTTATTTATTTTAGGGGTTTCGATAGGGTCTACATCGATTCCCTTTTCTTCGATTATTTCTAGCTTTTCGGATGCTCTATTTAAAACAGATTATGTTCCAACTGATATTCAAACAATTGTCATGAATATAAGAGTACCAAGGGTTTTGTTAGCTGGATTAGTCGGTGCGTGCCTTTCTTTGGCAGGTGTTGCATTTCAAGGTATACTTAAAAATCCATTAGCTGATCCTTTTACATTAGGTGTTTCTTCAGGTGCATCTGTTGGAGCTGTTGTAGTTTTGTTTTTCCAAATAAGCTTACCTTTTGTAACTTATTTCACATTGCCTGTAGTTAGTATATTATTTGGGTTTGGCACACTCATCTTATTATTATTATTTGTTAGAAAACTAGATCGATCCCTAAATGTAGAGACAATAATATTAGGTGGTATCATAATCAGTTCATTTTGTTCTGCATTGTTATCATTATTTATTACATTTTCAAATAATGAATTACGAGCAGTAATTGGATGGTTAATGGGCAATATCAGTGGTAGAGGCATTCAATACTCTCTAAGTTTATTACCGTTTTTAATCGTTTCTTTTTTTATTTTATTTAGTCAAAATAGGCAGTTAGATGCGATGACATTTGGTAGTACAAATGCAAAACATATCGGAATTGATGTGAAAAAATCCACTTATTTAATTTTGTTAACAGGTAGTATTTTATCTGGTGCAGCAGTAGCTGTTTCTGGAACAATTGGATTTGTAGGATTAGTTGTTCCGCATTTTACTAGAACACTTGTAGGGCCATTACATAAAAAGTTACTCCCGTTATCAATGATCAATGGAGCAATATTTTTAATTGGATCTGACATTCTATCTAGGATTGTTCTAGCTCCTAGAGAATTACCAATTGGGGTAATTACATCTTTAATTGGTGCTCCAATATTTGCTTTTATTTTACTATCTTTGAAAAGAAATAGGGGAAAAGTATGATCAAATGTCAAGATATCTCATATTCATATGATGGGATTCATACTGATTTGGATGAACTGTCTTATTCGATTAATCAAGGAGAATGGCTAGGAATTATTGGTCCAAATGGGAGTGGAAAGTCAACGTTTTTAAATATTCTTTGTGGACTTTTTAAGCCGTCTAAAGGAAATGTAATGTTGGATGGAGAATTTGTTACTAATATGTCTAATAAACAAATAGCAAAAAAGATTGCTGTTTTATCACAACAAAATTCCTATACATATTCTTATGAGGTAAAAGAAACAGTTAAACTTGGACGTCTTGCTCATTCGAATTCCTTTTTTCCTAGCTGGTCCACAATCGATGAAACTGCTGTCAATAATGCAATGATGATGACTGGTACAGAGAAGATGGAAAAAAGCTTCATAAATGAAATTAGTGGTGGTGAGCGTCAAAGAGTATTTCTTGCTCAATGCTTCGCTCAGGAAACACCATATATTTTTTTAGACGAACCAAGTAACCATCTAGATTTAATGCATACTATTAAAATTTTAGACGTTTTAAAGGAATTACAAAAACAAGAGAATAAAACGATTGTAACTGTTTTTCATGACTTAAATTTAGCAAGTCTTTATTGTGATCGATTATTAGGATTAAAGGACGGAAAAATTTATATCGAAGGAAATACAGATTCAGTTTTAAGTGAAGATTTATTAAAAGGTTTATATGACACATCATTTCAAATATTAGATAATCCCGAAACAAATAAAAAGGTCATTATTTATAAAAGTAATGTATTGTAAATTAATATTGAAAAAAGGAGAGGTTTTTCATGAAAATTTATACAAAAACTGGGGATAAAGGTCAAACTAGCTTAGTAGGTAAACGAGTAGATAAAGATGATTTAAGGGTAGAATCTTACGGGACAATTGACGAAGTAAATACAATCGTTGGGTACGCAATGACATATTTAGATCATGAAGATACAAGAGATATTTACAATTCACTTCAAAAGATCCAACATGAACTATTTGATTGCGGTGGAGATTTGGCAGTAGTAAAGGATAGCATCCCTTTTAAAACGACAGAGAAAATGGTAGAAGAGCTTGAAACATTAATTGATGAATATATGGAAGCAACTCCCCCATTACAGCGTTTTATTTTACCAGGTGGGTCAAAACCTGCTGCAATCATTCATCAAGCAAGAGCGGTAACGAGACGTGCAGAAAGAACAGTCGTAACATTAATGAAGCAAGAAAATATTCATCTTCCAGTATTTTTATATTTAAATCGACTATCTGATTATTTCTTTGCACTTGCAAGGGTAATCAACACACGTTTAAATATTAAGGATGTTGAATACGAACGAGGAGCAATCGTATTTCGAACTGATAAAAAATAAATAAGAAAAATAGCGATTGAATAGTTAAATTTTTCTAATCAATCGCTATTTTTTTGTATAAATAAGTTTTTTCTATCATAGAATGTTTGAGTGTATGTTTTAGTAAAAGTACTTCTTGGCGTTTATATTTTAGAATTGCTCAATTCATCTTAAGTAATATACATAAAAAAGAGTTAGGGTCTGATTTAAGCGCTTAGTCCAATTTATTTCTAAATTACTAAAGGTCAGTCCTCGAGTTATTTGACTGATTAAACACTTTTCACATTTCTTTAGATAGGAGGCAAATAATGTTTGATTTTCTTAGGAGATGTTTGTTGATTGTTGTGTTTGTTTTAACGATTGGTCTTTTATTTATCGGTGGAAATCGAGAGAAATTAAAGGATATAATATTAGATAAAAATTTTCATGAATTAAAAATTGTTTCAAATCCTTAGCCGTTTATTTTGGATTTATAAGTTTCATAATTAGGGTTGAAGCACAGATTAGTTGTAGAACTTCTAATGTAAATGTAATTTACTAATAAATTTGGTAAAGTACATTTATATGTGAAGTTCTATTTTTAATTTTAAGGAGAAAAAAATGACTAATATATGGGATCCAGCAATTGTAATGGAAGACGAAATAGCGAAAGAAATAATAAAGATCCAATTTCCAAATATAAAAATAAACGGAATAAAAAAAATTGGCGAAGGGTTTGATAATACAGTTTTTTGTTTAAACGATGAAATTTTACTAAGATTTCCACGAAGAGAAATAGCTGTAGCAATTTTAAATGTTGAAAGAAAGTTACTCCCAATTATATTTAATCATTTTGAATTGAAGACAACGGTACCAATACTCGATGGAAAGCCATCTGAATTATTTCCTTGGCCATTTTTAGGATATAATTTTATTGCAGGAAAACCTCCAATTTATTTAAATAGAACTGATAGAATATTAATGATTGAACCAATCGCGAATTTCTTGAAAAATTTACATTCAATAAATTTCGATGAATTAAAGGATATAAATTTACCGTATGATGAATTGAAGAGATTAGATATAAACTTCCGTAAACCTCAGGCTAAAAAATATATTCAACAGGCAATACAGAAGAATCTAATTGAAGATGAACAGAAACTTAATCATTTTATTGAAAGCTTAGTTGAAATTAAAAGTGAGACAACTTTAGTTCTTGTTCATGGTGATTTACATTTTAAGAATATGATTGTTAATGAACAAAACCAACTTAAAGGAATTATTGATTGGGGTGATGCTCATATTGGTAATCGTGAATTAGATTTATCCATTGTTTATAGTCTAATTCCGAACGATATGAGAGGGGAGTTTTTTGAGATTTATGGTAATGTATCGGAAGCGTCAAAGAAACTTGCACAGTTTAGAGCTGTCTTTACAACAGTTGTTCTGTTGTTATATGCAAACGATCAAAGAGATGAGTCGTTAGTAAGTTTTTGTCAAGAAAACCTAAGTAATGCTTTAAATGATTAGTCGGAGATTTTTATTTACAAACTGTATTTAATTTAGTAACATTAAACTGTAATTTAATAAACGATCTATCTTCGGGGCGGGGCGAAATTCCCCACCGGCGGTAATTAAGCATTGCTTATAAGCCCGCGAGCCTGATTTTTTGGGCAGGATCTAGTGCGATTCTAGAGCCGACAGTATAGTCTGGATGGGAGAAGATGGAGGTTCGCAAGTTCAAAAATTTTTTCTTTTTGAACGCTTATTTGGCGTGCTGAAAAATTCTCCCCTATTTCGAAAAAAATAGGGGATTTTATTTTATTTGCATAATTTTATACTATTTTTCATTATTATTTCGGCCTTATTATAATCTGTGCAAATAATAACGCAACTTAAGCGAACCTTTCATTTTTCTTGATATGATCGGGAAAAAGGAGAGAGGTAATATGCAACAACGCAACAAAGTAAATAAAATGGTGATAGTGGCAATGCTTAGCAGTATTTCTTATGTACTCATGATGCTGTACTTTCCACTTCCTGCATTTCCAGTTTGGCTTACAATTGATTTTAGTGACGTTCCAGCATTAATAGGAGCAATTGTTTTTGGTCCTGTAGCAGGAATAGGAATAGAGTTAATAAAAAACATCCTTCATTATGTTATTAATGGTAGTATGACTGGTGTACCGATTGGAGAATTTGCTAATTTTAGTGCGGGAGTATTATACATTTTACCTGCGTCGTATTTCTTTAGAAAATATCGTTCAGTAAGAGGGTTAACTCTTGGATTAATTGTTGGTACAGTAGTGATGACTGGAATATTAAGTCTTTTAAATTATTTTGTGTTATTACCTGCATATGCACATTTCATGAATTTTAACCTACCAAATGAAGTAATTGTTGCTTCAATTATGCCATTTAATGCAATTAAAGGTTTATTAATCATGATCTTATTCTTAGTTATCTACCCTAAATTAAAGGTTTGGTTAACTCAAAGAATGAATGTCCATAACGTATAAATAAATGAAAGTGTCTACTAAATTTTGGTAGACACTTTTTGTTTTATGTACCTAATTTGAATGAAAAGATCATATTTATTTTATAGGAGAAAAAAAGAGAACCATCTATCGAATGATAGATGGTTTAGTTGTTAATTTTTTAACTGGGAAGTTAACAAAAGAAACAGTTGTTCATTGCGTTCATCAAGTGCTTTGTCGATTTGACATATCAGAAGTTTATGCGAAGTTTGAGCTACAAGCGATGAAAGAAACGCATCGATTTCTGCTTGAACTTCCTCATTTGATTCAATGGTAGTTGTCGAAAACGGATTAGTATCTAAGATCAAAGCGTACTCGATCGGCATCACATCAAATATCAACTCAAGATAAAACTTTGTTTCCTTCCCATGCAAGCGAAGTTTATGGTAAATCGATTCCGACGAAAGATCGACTCTCTTATTATTTTCATAATAAGAAAACGGAGGGTGGGAGTTGTTATCCTTTCGAAAATTAAAGACAATGCCATTTGGTGTACTCTTTGCATCCTCTACAAACGAGATGTTTGTAAGTACATCATCAACAGCAAGGAGAAATTGTAATATCAATTCGATGTCTTTTTTTACCTGTTTTTTCTCTAAGAACTTGTTTAAAAACGTCTTTTTCTCGGTAACTGTCATCTGTTCCATGCTGTTCATCCTCTCATGATGTTTTATTTATTATAGCAATTTATTAGATAATTCTGAATATGTAAAATAAGGAAATAATTAGCCTCATCACAACAATTTGGCACACTGTCTTATGTATGTTTTGATCGAATTCAAAAATATCGTGGCTCAAAACAGAAGACAAAAATGAATGTTTCTATAACATTTTCTTAATGAACTAATTCAAGGCGCATATTAAAAAACACGAGCAATACGGATAGCTCGTGTTTTTTTTTTATAAATAAAAAAGCGACGAAATAACTTCGCCGCAGTTTTTACTATTCGAATTTTAAAGCGTCGCCATCGAATGCTTCGTCAGCAACTTTGATTGAGTCTGTTGGGCATCCTTCAAATGCATCCATCATGTCATCAACTAAAACGTCCGGAATTTCAACGATTCCTTGGTTATCATCTAGAGTAACGTATGCGATCCCTTCATCATCATAGTCATAGATATCAGGTGCAGCTGCGCCACAAGCGCCACATGCGATACAAGTGTCTTTATCAACGATTGTATATTTTGCCATTGTATTGACCTCCCAAATTATTCCCTGTTTATGTTACAGATACTATTTTTGTAATGTACCTGTAAACATTTTAAAACGGTTTCCAAAACTTTTCAATATAATTGTACAAGGTTTTGAAAAAAACGAGAAATGATGAAACCTCAAATAAAATAAATAATGATTTTTATATGTTTAAAATGGTTTGGTTATTGATACATATGATAAGCTAGAAGAAATAAAAACTATTTAGAAAAAATGCACAAATATTTTTGTACTACTAATTATTATTCGAAAAAATATTTAAATATATTAATGGAATAATTTTATTTGAGAGGTTTATGATGTTTAAGCTATCAATATTGGAAGAAATCATCCTTTTTTTACTTCATCGATATAATGGTGAACGAACAATCCAAGGTATACTGTATTTATTAAAAGGAAAACAAAGTGCTCAAATTATTCAAGATTCTCATTTTTATCAAGTCACATCATTTTTCGGACTTTTTCATTTCCTTACTCATCAGAATATGCAAGAAATTATAAATGGGTTAGAGGTTAAAGGGTATATAGGTCAGTCTGAAAATAAGAATATCTATTTGTTAAATAAAAATGGTCAAGCTTATCTAGCAAATCAAAAATTACAGTTTATGGAATATACATTTTTAAACGGACTAAAATTTTCTAGTATTCAAAAGATATTTTGGAAAAGATTTTCATTATTTTTTCAAACGGTGTCCAATCTGAATATGAATTTAAAATATTTTAGGGCAGTTATTCAAGACCAAGATATACAAGAATGGGTAAAAAATGAGATTCTTAATTTTCCTGTGAATAAAAACGAATTAGTTAATCAATTTTACAAAGAATTGCATACAATTTTAGAAAATATTAGTGACGAAGACGCATTACTATTTGTGAAACGATTATCTGGAGCAAATACTTATGGCATGACTTTTGAACAAATTGCATTAGAACACAAAGTGAGTGTTGAAAAAATTTATCTCAATTCGATTAATACATTGCATCATATGATCACTATTTTACTTGAACCAAACAATCATTATCCTTTATTAAGTAAATTTGTTATTGGAGCTAAAAGTACTAATATTACGAATACGTCTATTGAAACAAAACGATTATTTACTGAAGGTAAAACAATTCAAGAAATAGCAAAGATTCGTCAGTTAAAGATTAGTACAATAGAGGATCATATAGTTGAGTGTGTATTAGGTGATAAATTATTTCCAATTAATCAATTTATTACAACAAAGCAATTTACTTTAATAAAAAATAAAATTATTGAACTAAATACAAGGAAATTAAAAATTATTAAAGAAGCTTTATTAAATGAGGTAACATATTTTCAAATTCGTATTACTCTTGCAAGAATGGGTGATTTACATGGACCTAAATAAACTTCTATACGAAAAATTCGGTTATTCAAGTTTTCGAAATAACCAAAAAGAAATTATTCATGATTTGTTAAACTCGAAGGATGTTTTAGCAATGCTTCCTACAGGTGGGGGGAAATCATTATTATATCAATTAACAGGCCTACTATTGCCAGGCGTTGTAGTAATCGTTTCACCATTACTTTCTCTTATGGAGGATCAAGTAGAGCAGATTAAAGCATTTGGAGATAAACGAGTTATTGCACTTAATAGCTTTAGAAGTTTTGAGCAAAAAAAATATTTATTTAATAATATTAGCAGTTATAAGTTTATTTTCGTTTCGCCTGAAATGTTACAAAACCAATTTTTAATTCACAAGCTTTCTACGTCTAGAATTTCGTTATTTGTTGTTGATGAAGCACATTGTATATCACAGTGGGGGCATGATTTTAGACCAGAATATAAAACTTTAGGGGAAATAAAGCGTAAATTGAATAATCCGACGGTTTTAGCTTTAACCGCTACAGCTAGCAAAAATGTGCGGGAAGAAATAATCGAAACTTTACAGTTAAAACATGTTCAAAAATATATCAATTCTGTTAATAGAGAGAACATAGCAATTCAAATTGAAAAAGTAGATTCGGAAATAGAAAAAATCAATTCTTTAACTGACCATCTTTCTAAATTAACAGGTCCAGGCATCGTTTATTGTGGTACAAGAGCTGCATGCGAGAAAATTTCACATACCATAAGAGAAAAGTTAAATTGCAAAGTCGCTTATTATCATGGTGGAATGGAGCATGAACAAAGAATTTTAATTCAACAACAATTTATTCAAAATCAAATAGATATCATAGTTTGTACTAGTGCTTTTGGTATGGGGATCAATAAGCCAAACGTAAGGTTTGTCATTCATTATCAGTATCCTTCAAATATAGAGAATTATCTTCAAGAAATTGGACGAGCCGGCCGAGATGGTCAGCCAAGTATAGCAATACTACTTGTTTGTGAAGAGGATCATGAGTTACCACTAAGGCTAATTGATGACGAAATCCTTTCTGTAAATCAAGTTGAGTCTTTTCTAGCCTATTTAAAAAGATTCGAAGAAAATCCGATTAAATTGTCTGAAACACTCGTGAATAATTGGAAAGCAGTTTTTCAATTTAGTGAAATACAGTGGACGACGCTGCATTCTGAAATGCTTAAATATACTGTAATCGTAGATGATACGTTATATTTAGAAAAAATAAATCATGACTTATTAGAATCGATTAAAGAGTTAATTTCGGAGCGGAAAAAAGTAAAATATTTAAAACTCAAAGCGATGATCGATTTTCTATCTTCATCCACTTGTTATCGTGAAAAATATCTTTTACTTTTTGATGAAATGTTAGAACAGAGACCAATAAATTGTTGTAACATTTGTGGTTTATCGTTTGAAGAGTACTGCTCAAATGATCATGAGAAATTTGAAAAAACTAATGTACTTTCATGGGAACAAGAATTAAGAAATAAATTGGGGCTGTGAGGAATCTATATGGAAAGCGAATTAAACCAACAAGAAATTCCAGTTAACTATTTGAAGAAAAGCGTATATGGTACGCAGTTAATCATTTTAGTAATCGCTATTTTATGTATTGCTTTTTTTATTGGTACAGAAAAATTTATAGATGATTTACATTTATTTAAAAGTTATAAAACATATATATATGGATTCGGTGCTGGATTTTCACTCGTCCTATTTAATATTTTATTAAATTATATGATCCCCGAGCGTTTGTTGGATGATGGTGGATTTAATAAAAGATTCTTTACGTCACTTTCAGTTCCTGAAATGACAATACTTTGTATCTTAATCGCATTATCAGAAGAATTATTTTTTAGAGGATTTATTCAAGCAAAATTTGGACTAATTATTGCATCAGTTGTATTCGCTTTAGTTCATTTTCGATATGTGAAAAAACCGATTTTACTTACAATTGTATTAATTGAAAGTTTTTTCTTAGGTTATTTGTATTTGAAGACAAATAATATTGTTATAGTATTTATCGCACATTTTATCTTAGATTATGTTTTAGGAATGTATATGAAATTAAGTTTGGAAAGTGAAGACAAAGAATGAAAAATGAGTTTCAGACTAATAGTATAGCTGACTTAAGTCGAAAGAATAAAAATAAGAAATTTAAAAATAAGAAAATAAATGATCAAAATAAAGCTGTTGATTTGTTAAATCTTCCACCAAGAAGTGAAACAATGAAAATAAAAGAGGATCAACGAAGACCTTGGTGGAAAATAAAGTATCCTTTAATCACTGCTTTAGTCATAATCTTTATCATGCTACCATTTGGAGTAGTGAAGTTTGTACATAGTAAATACGATAAAATTTTTACTGAAAAAGGAAGCTTAATCATTCCTTCAAATAAATTTGAAAAAGTTGAATTAACTGCTACCAATCATTTAAAAAACCAAAATAAGAATGAATCTCAGAAAAAAGCTCCAATCAAAAATGAGATGAAAAATGTAGTAAAACCCAAATCAGATTCAAGTGAATCTGTAGGAGTGGAAGAGGTTAATCACGAAGTTCAAAGAGGAGAAACATTATTTACTATTTCAATGAAATATTATGGTAATCGTGATGGGGAAGAAATTATTCAAGATGCAAATCATTTAAATGGGATCGAAGTGACGCCCGGCCAGATATTAAAAATCCCATTAAATGTTGATGTGGATAAATAATGTTAAATAGGGAATTGAAATTCGAAATCTAGACAAAATTGCTTTGATTGAATCCTTCTTATCTATGTTATAAATAGAGGGAAGGGGAGTGTTAAAGTATGTTAGCGAAACATCGAATGCTTCATAACCATCAAGTAATTACAATTCAATCAAATGATACTGTAGAATGTGCAATTAATCTCCTATTGGAAAAGCAAATTGATAGTGTTCCTGTATTATCAGGAAATAAATATGTTGGAATGATTTCACAAGCAGAGATTTTTAAAAGATGCTTTTTTAGTAAATTACCTAAAGAAGAATATGTTAAGAATCTCAAGATAGGTGAAATAGCTACACACCAAACAATTTGTGTTAAAACAGATGAGCCATTTGAAGATACAATGAATTCGTTAAAAAAATATCCATCAATTGCGGTAGTTGATGATGAGAGAAATTTTGTTGGACTAGTGATAAGATATGATGTAATTGAGATTTTTCAAGAAGTTCTAGGAAAGGACTGTCGAGGAATAAGAATTTCAATGACAAGTATGGAGAAGGAAGGTCAATTAGCAAGATCACTTGATTATCTTCACCATTTTAGGATTAATATAATTTCGCTCGTAACTTTTGATTCAAAAGATCATTTATTAAGAAGAATTGTCTTAAAAATAGATGATAATAAAAATATCGATAAAATTTTACGTAAATTTGAAGAGCTTGGTCTTAGAATTGTATCTGTTACGAATGAAATAGAAAATTCAACAGTTAAACACTAATATTGTTAAACCGGTTTTTGCTATTTTATCTTACTACTTACTCATAAATGATATTATTTTGCGTATACGAAAATAGACTTTTGGAACGATTAAACCATATTTCACTCAAATTAAAAACTTATGCCCATTTTGTATTAATGGATATAAGTTTTTTTGTTGTTTAAAATTTTTCAATTTCTACTAGTTTTTGTATAATGAAAAAAAGAAATAGATAAATTGATTTTTAAAAATGAAGTAAAAATAGAGAATTAAGCTGACATTTACTTTGTTGATGGGTTAAGAAACAAGGGGGAAATTAAAATAAAATTATTATCATTGATCGGACTCATAGTAATTGTAGCAATTATTCTTTTGATTAATCGAAAAAATAAGCTAGAAATTATACATAAAAAAATTAAAATAAAACATTTAGATGTTTCATTACAGTCCATTCAGTTTATATGGATTCCAAATATAGGCGATATTCCTTTTAAATTGAGTGAGATTGAAAAAGTTTGCAATCCTAATACGTTAATTCTTTTAAGTGGTTACTCAAAAAAGAAGTCAAAAAAATATAAAGATGAAAACATCCAGTATTTATCTACTATTGCTCCTGTCTATTTTTTGTGGAATGATGTTGACTATAGTGGCAACTATAGGGATCTAAATGCATTATTACTAGATTGTAAAGTTACAATTTTAGAAAATAAAAGTGCTTCATTTGAAACTGAAAATGGTACTAAATTTTCGATTATTGGTTTAGATGATGTGAAAACAAAGAGAGATCAATTAGACTTTGCACTTGAAGAGCGTTATGAAGATGATTTTAGTATTTTATCAAGCTATACTGAAGTTATGGATAGTAATAGTAGTAATTTTGAAAGTATTCAAGTTTATCTGTTTGAAAGAAGTCAATTAAATGTAAATCGAAATCAGAAAATGGTATATTTGGAGCTACATAACAATAAGGGAATTCGCAAACAAAACACAATAACAGTTTTAAATTTTGAAGTTATGAAATAAGTGTTTGTTGTTTACATGCAGGAGGAAAGAAAATTGGCCCAAATAGGAAAGTACAATATTAAAGCAATTTCTAACATTGTTGGGATTTTACCAGGTACATTAAGAGCTTGGGAAAGAAGATATAATATTATAAGTCCTGTACGAAATGATGCTGGCCATCGATTATATACAGAAGAACATGTTTATATTTTAAAATGGCTCGTTCAAAAAGTTAATGAAGGGTTTACTATTGGACAAGCAATTAATTTATACGAAGCAAAAGAGCATAAATCATCTAATGATCGCTCTCTAACGGAAAATCTTCAATCAGATGCGTTAGTAAATCGAATTGTTTCTTCACTATTATCTTTTGAAGAAAGTGAAGCCCACAATTATGTGAATGACGCTTTTAGTCTTTTTTCTGTAGATAAAGTATTATTTAAAATTATTTCTAAGGTTTTCATACTAATAGGTGATAAATGTCGTAATGGTGAAATTACAAGTGCCCATGAACATTTTGCAACATCCTTTTTGAGAACGAGATTAGGGATGATTTATCAAAATTTACCTAACAATAAACATTTGCCAAAGTTAATCGCAGTTTGTGGACCAGAAGAAAAACATGAATTAGGTTTATTAATTTTTACGATTTATTTAAGAAGAATCGGTTTTCAAGTTATTTATTTAGGAGCATCAATTGATTCAAATGATGTTGAACAAGTAATAAATGAAGTGAATCCAGCTGGATTTATCATGACTTGTACTTTAAGAGAGAATTTAAAGAAAACAATTGATCTAGCCATCATAATCAAAAAAATAAAACCTGATATCATTATTGGAATTGGTGGACACGCAGTTTCAACTTGTGAGAGCCCAATTATGGATTCAATACAGGAATTTTATATTGGTAGTCAACAATCGAACTGGGATGAGTGGTTAAAGCAGAATTTTAATTATAAATGAATTTTGACTTTAGAATCACCAAAATTATATAAAAACATAAACTGTACTATGGTAAATGCAGCAAGGAGGCTAGTTCATGAGGTTGGAACGGTTGAACTACAATAAAATAAAAGTTTTTCTTACATCTGATGATTTATCTGAACGTGGTCTGACAAAAGAAGACTTATGGTACAATGCACCAAAAGTTCAACAGCTTTTTCAAGATATGATGCATGAAGCTAGCGTAGAACTAGGTTTCGAAGTAGATGGAAAAGTATCCGTTGAAGTTTTCTCTCTTCAAGCTCAAGGAATGGTTGTAATTGTAACAAAATCCGATGAAATTGAAGAAGAGGAAGACGAATTTCAAGACGATTTTATCTCAATGGAAGTAATCCTAGATGAAAGTGAACATATATTGTACGAGTTTTCTACTTTAGATGATCTAATCCTACTTTCTGAAAAATTGGTTTCATGTGATGCTTTAGGTGGGAGATTATTCTCTTTTGAAAATACGTTTTACTTAAAGTTCGAGGAGAATGAAATAGGAAGACTAGATCGTGAAACATTTTATGCGATTTTAGCTGAATATGGTAATCCTTCCACAAGAACTATTTATCGTATTATTGAATATGGTAAAGAACTTATCTCAGAAAATGCTATTGAACAACTGCATTTTTATTTCGTTAAAAATAAAGCCTCTCAGTAATTTATTACGAGAGGTTTTACTTTTGTAAATTTTTTATTAATATATTGTATTTCTTCATATTCTTTTCTTTTCAAATTTTGGAAATAGGAGTATAATGACCTTAGAAAACGCTTACATTAAACGAATATTATATTTTGTTTTCTATGTGTTTATAACTTTCAAAAAGGGATGGAAAGTTGTATACTAATTTCAGAATGAATGAATCTTTTCATAGTTCAAATTTCTAGGGGGTTTACAATGGTTGCCGAGAAATCTACAGAGAAAAATAGCAACACTGAAGAACAATTAGATGTACTAGCGCCTACACAAGTAGTTATTAAAGAAGCGTTAGAAAAATTAGGATATTCAAATGAAATGTATGAACTTTTAAAAGAACCAGTTCGTATGATGACTGTAAAAATTCCAGTTCGCATGGATGATGGACAAGTGAAAATTTTCACTGGTTACAGAGCTCAACATAATGATGCGGTAGGACCAACAAAAGGTGGTATCCGTTTCCATCCAAATGTAACAGAAAATGAAGTTAAAGCCCTTTCAATCTGGATGAGCTTAAAATGTGGAATTGTAGATTTACCATATGGTGGAGGTAAAGGTGGAATCGTTTGTGATCCACGTGATATGTCATTCCGTGAGTTAGAAAGACTTAGTCGCGGTTATGTTCGTGCAATTAGTCAGATCGTAGGACCAACTAAAGATATTCCAGCTCCAGACGTATTTACAAACTCACAAATCATGGCTTGGATGATGGATGAATATTCTAGAATAGATGAATTTAACTCACCTGGTTTTATTACAGGTAAACCATTAGTATTAGGTGGATCTCACGGCCGTGAAACAGCTACTGCTAAAGGTGTAACAATTGTAATTCGTGAAGCAGCAAAGCGTAGAGGAATTAAGTTAGAAGGTGCACGAGTTGTTATCCAAGGATTTGGTAATGCAGGTAGCTTCTTAGCGAAATTCATGCATGATGCTGGTGCAAAAGTTATTGGTATTTCTGATGCTTATGGTGCACTTCATGATCCAAACGGCTTAGACATTGATTATTTATTAGATCGTAGAGATAGCTTTGGTACAATTACTAAACTATTTAATAATACAATTTCCAATAAAGAATTATTAGAATTAGATTGTGATATCTTAGTTCCAGCAGCGATTGAAAATCAAATTACAAAAGATAATGCTCATAATATTAAAGCAAATATTGTAGTTGAAGCTGCAAACGGACCAACAACACTTGAAGCTACTAAGATCTTAACAGAGCGTGGAATTTTATTAGTTCCAGACGTATTAGCTAGTGCTGGTGGTGTAACTGTTTCTTACTTTGAATGGGTACAGAATAACCAAGGTTACTACTGGACTGAAGAAGAAGTAGAAGATCGATTAGAAAAAGTTATGGTACGTTCATTTAATAATATTTATGAAACAAGTGTAAATAGAAAAGTAAATATGCGATTAGCTGCTTATATGGTTGGCGCGCGTAAAATGGCTGAAGCTAGCCGATTCAGAGGCTGGGTATAAGATTATATTTGTTGATAAAAACAAGGTGGAGAATATCCATCTTGTTTTTTTTGATTAGCTATTATTAGACAAATTGAATATTTTACGTAAAATAGTAATAGTAAATATAACTAAGACTCTAGTTTATTGGAGATGTTTCAAATGGAAAAAGTTGAAGTTCTAATCATTGGCGGAGGACCATGTGGTATTGCAGCTTATCTTGCATTAAAAAATAAGGGGATTACTGCATTAATAATCGAAAAAGGGAATATAGTTCATACCCTCAGTCGATTTCCAACGCATCAAACATTTTTTAGTACAAGTGAAAAATTAGAAGTGGGAAATATTCCATTTATTATTGAAGGTAGAAAACCAAAAAAACACCAAGCTCTAGCATATTACCGTGACGTTGTTAAACGAAATAAAATAAAAATTAATGCTTTTGAAGAGGTAAAAACGGTTAATAAGAAAAGTGATTTTATCATCGAATCAGTTACAATAAACGGTGAAGAAAAACGTTATGAAGCGAAAGCTGTTATTGTAGCAACTGGTTATTATGACCAACCAAACTATTTATTAACACCTGGTGAACAGCTTAATAAAGTTTCCCATTACTTTTTTGAAGGTCATAAACATTTTAATCAGAAGGTAGTCGTTATTGGTGGGAAAAACTCAAGTGTTGACGCAGCACTAGAACTAGAAAAGTGTGGGGCAGATGTAACGGTACTTTATAGAGGCAGTTCGTATTCACCAAGTATTAAACCATGGGTTCTACCAGAATTCGAGGCACTTGTCCGTTCTGAAACAATTAAAATGGAATTTAACGCAAATCTACTTGAAATAAAAGAATCATCAGTAGTATACGAAAAAGAAGGACAAATAGTTGAGATTGAGAATGACTTTGTCTATGCCATGACAGGATACCATCCTGATCATACATTAATTAAAAGTATGGGCGTAAAAGTAGATGATCTAACAGGAAGACCATTATTCAATCCAGAAACGATGGAAACAAATATTGAAGGCATTTATATTGCAGGGGTGATTGCTGCTGGAAACAATGCAAACGAAATATTTATAGAAAATGGTCGTTTTCACGGTGACCTAATCGTTTCTCATTTAGTTAGTAATAAATAATCTCAAAAAAATGGTCAATAGGGAAAACGGACATTAANNAATGAACATTTATTTAATGATAAAATGAACATTTTTTGGATGATCTATTAAAGTTTTAAATGTTAATATAGTTGATTAATTTCATGATTCCAATAGCAAGTAATGATTTCATTTTTAGAAGTTAAAAATACTATGGACTAATTTTTAGAAAAACAATTTCAGTAGATTAGTTTAATTAAAGTTCGGTATATATTGACTTACAAGCTGATTTAGCTGATTAATATACAATAGTTAGGTTACTCTAAGTAAAGGATATTTGATTAGGGTTTATTGCAGACTTTTTTCGATGAATAAGTTGATTGGAACGAAGGGNNCTCCTTTTACGAAAATTTGAAAATTTAATTTACAAGAATGTTTTTGAAACGTAGCTAAGCTACGTTTTTTTTATTAAAGATTTTCGAGCCGTTTTCTGTTTACTTAAATAATTTTAAAATGTTATAATTTCATGTGAAATGAGGTGCTTAAAATGAAAAAAGTAGTATTAATAACAACAGGTGGAACGATTGCAAGTAAACCAAATGCAGAATCAGGTAAATTAGATTCTGGAGCATTGTCAGGTCAAGAAATTGCAGAAATGCTCAATTTACCAAAAGATATAAATGTAATTGTTGATTCTTTTTTCCAAGTTCCAAGTATGCACATAGGCTTCGAACATTGGATGTTATTAAAGAATAAAATTGAAGAATATTATCAAGACGAAACTATCGATGGGGTTGTCGTTACCCATGGAACTGATACGTTAGAAGAAACGGCTTACTTTTTAGATTTAACAATTGACGACGATCGTCCAGTTGTTATTACTGGCTCTCAAAGATCACCAGGAGAATTAGGTACAGATGCTTTTATCAATTTAAGACATGCAATTTATACTGCATCTGACGAATCTACTCGAAACGTTGGTACAGTTGTTGTCTTTAATGAACGTATTTTTACTGCAAAATATGTTAAAAAAGAACATGCATCTAATATTCAAGGATTTAACGTATTTGGATTCGGATACCTAGGTATTATCGATAACGATAAAGTACATATCTATCAAAAACCGGTATTAAAGGATAAATACAAAATTACAAGTGAGTTACCTCAAGTTGATATAATTAAATGTTATATTGAAGCTAAAGGATATTTAATTAAAGCAGCTGTTGAAAATGGAGCTAAAGGTATTGTCCTTGAAGGCGTTGGAAGAGGACAAGTATCTCCACATATGACTGAAGAAATCGAAAAAGCGGTTAAAGATGGCATTAAAGTAGTCATCACAACAAGTTCTGAAGAAGGCGAAGTATATCCGACTTATGATTATTACGGAAGTGCCTATGATTTAGTTAATAAAGGTGTTATTTTAGGTAAAGATTATGATAGCAAAAAGGCAAGAATTAAATTAACTGTTATGTTAGCATCCGAAGTGAATGATATTCTCGAAGGATTCTCTAAATAATTTTACTTATTTATACATTTCTCAAAAACGTGCATAGCACGTTTTTTTGGTGTTGAAACACAAATGTTCAAACGTATATTAAGTAAAACTCTTTGATTGTATATTTAATTTCTTTATAGTCTATTAAGGCTTTTAAAAGTTAATATGACAGTTTTAAAAAGTCAACAAAATCTAGTGCTTTTTATTTTTAAAAAGTTAAAAATATTTAAGAGCTAGTTTTGGAGGGATGATCGATTCCTATGGGATATACGGGAAGGCTAAAGACCCCANNTACTCCTTTTACGAAAATTTTGTAATTTATTGACAAGGTTTTTTTGATTAATACAGTTAAAAGTTAAATGAATTAAAACTTAAATTCAAAATTGTGTATAAAATTAAATGAATCTAATCATACTGGTAATAAAAAAGGTATGATTTTAAATGAAAAGAATCGAACGAATACTATTTAAATTAATTATTATTCAATTATTTTGTTTAGTTATAAGTCAATACGTCTTATCATTCCCTAGTCTTTCTGTCTATTTAACGAAAATTGAATTATATGAAGGCGTTACGCAAAAAGCTAAAGACGTAACGAGAGAAGTATATAATCATATTGGTAAATAGATGAATTCGTCGGAATCATATGGTAATATAAATTAAAGCAGGCTAGCCTGCTTTATTTTTATTTGTTTTTATTTTTTTAGGACATGATAAGATTAAAGGTTGCTATTGAAGTAGCACTTTTTTTATGTAGGAGGACTTATGAGTAAAAAAATTAGTATAGCGATAGATGGACCAGCAGCTGCCGGTAAAAGTACAGTTGCAAAAATTGTTGCAAAAAAATTAGGATATGTTTATATAGACACTGGTGCAATGTACCGTGCTCTAACCTTTAAAGCGATTCAAAACAATATTGATGTAAATAACGAGATGGATTTAAGTAACTTACTTTCAAATATAACGATTAAGTTAATTCCGGAAGAAGGCACTCAAAAAGTTTTCATTGATGATGTTGATGTTTCAGAGCCAATAAGAACACCAGAAGTAACTAGAAATGTATCATTTGTTGCAAAACATAGTTTAGTTCGTGAAAAAATGGTCGATTTACAACGTGAATATGCCGTAAATGGTGGGGTTGTAATGGATGGAAGAGATATTGGGACTCATGTATTAGTTGGTGCAGAAGTTAAGATTTTTATGATTGCTTCTGTGGATGAACGAGCTCAAAGAAGACATATTGAAAACGTTAAAAACGGTTTTGAAAGTGATTTAGAACAATTGAAAATAGAAATAGCAACAAGAGACCGAATTGACTCGGAAAGAGAAGTATCACCATTGAAAAAGGCTGATGATGCAATCTCATTAGATACTACATCTAAAAACATTGATGATGTTGTAAATGAAATATTAACGATTGTTGAAGATAAAATAAAAAATATTTAGAAGAATTAGTCATCAGATTTCTTGACTTTTCTGCTTATTTATTAGAAGGTAAAAGAGGATAATACATAATTGGTCTATCCATTTTTAAAACATAAGGAGGAATATGACATGGTTGAAAAAGTAATGCCAGAAGTTGGGGAAATTATCTCATGTGTAGTAGAACAAATTGAAGATAAGCAAGCAATCGTAGGGTTCGGTGGAAAAACAGATGGTATTCTTCCAATAAAAGAAATTTCAAACGTACATATTGAAAATGTAAATGACGCGCTAACTGTAGGACAAGAAATTGAATTAAAGGTTATTAAAGTTGAGGAAGATACAGTTGTTTTTTCTAAACGTGCTGTAGATTCTGTTAAAGCTTGGGAACAATTAGAAGGAAAATTAGCTAGTAAAGAAGTTTTTGAAGTGATCGTTACAGAGCAAGTAAACGGAGGACTAATTGCAGACGTAGGCGTTCGTGGATTTATTCCTGCTTCACTTGTTTCAAAAAAATTCGTTGAAGATTTAGGTAGCTATGTTGGTCAATCGCTTGAAGTAGTGATTGAAGAACTAGATCGCGAAAAAAATCGAGTAATCCTATCTCATAAAGCTGTTGAGCAATTAAATGAAATTGAAAATCGCCGTCAAGCATACTCTTCTATTAAAGTAGGGCAAATCGTTGAAGGTAAGGTAGAAAGATTAACTAATTTCGGTGCTTTTGTAAATATTGGTGGTGTTGATGGTTTAGTCCATGTATCTCAAATGTCTCATAAACGCGTTACAAAGCCTGAAGAGATTGTAGCTGTAGGTGATACTGTAAAAGTTCAAGTTCTTTCAATTGACTCTGATACAAACCGTATTGCTTTATCAATGAAAGCAATTCAGCCAGGACCATGGGATCAATTAAATCCAAGCATTAAAGCAGAAGCAGTAGTTGAAGGGACTGTAAAACGTCTTACAAACTTTGGTGCATTTGTAGAAGTTCAAAATGGAATTGAAGGATTAGTTCATGTTTCTCAAATTGCTGATAAACATATTAAAAATCCAAACGAAGTCCTAACAGTTGGTCAAGAAGTAAAAGTAAAAGTTTTAGAAATTAATCCTACTGAAAAACGCTTATCATTAAGCATTAAAGAAGCTGGTGAAGCTGAACTTCAAGAGGATATTGCTAAATACGTACAACCAAGTGAAAGTGGTTTCCAATTAAGCGAATTACTTGGTGATAAATTAAATAAATTTAAAAAATAATAAAAAATCCTTCAGCCATTTGCTGAAGGATTTTTAATTCGAACATTTTAGTTATGTTGATTTTCTGCTCTTGCTTCCTCAGGTGTGTCTAAACGCGTAGCACCTTTGTTATGAATGCTTTGATCTCGATCAGATTCAACTCTTCTAGATTGTTTAAGCTTCTTTTCTTGACGATCTTTTCCCACTCGTTTCACCTCCAAAAATATCTCATTTATAGATTCGTTTTAAATGCAACTTCTTATACACTTTCTTTTCTTTTTGATTATTTTTGAAATATGAATTGTTCATACTAGTACTATTAGGAGGTTTTCGTGTGCAAGGTAGTCTATTTATCATTACTTCTTGGATGACTGTTTTATTTCTTTTGATTTTTCGGGATCGAACTAAGAAGAATTTCTTGTATTTAGCGGGAGTACTTATATTAATTAGCGGTTCAGCTTACACAATTGATCTATTTTCAATTGAAATAAATTTTTCATATATCATTATAATTTTTATCATAAGCTACTTTATTAGTTTATTAAATTTTATTGAACAAATAGTGCATTTCTTTAAAGGCCTGATTATAGGCATGACATTTAGTGTAGTTACACTGCTTTCGATTTATGATCCTGCAAGTTTTTTTATTGATGAGAGGATAATCAGTTCATTTTTTGTAATAGTACTTTCTTTCTTTTTAAGTAAATCCTATTTTGACAAAATGCGTTATATAACAATTGGTCTAGTTCAGGGAGACATTTTTAATTATTTTACGTTTAAGTCGATTAATTTTAAATATATAATTGGAGATTTAAATTGGTTTGATACTTTAATTATGTCCATTTTATTATTGTCAGCAATTCAATTCATAGCAGTTTACGTATCGAAAATAAGTCTCAAAAACAGAAAATTACTAAAAAGTTGAAGTGTATTGGTCTTTTCTCATATTTTTTGTTAAAATAGATAAGTTATTTAAATAAATCAATTTTTAAAACAAAACTAAAACTCATTTAGATGATTTAAATGGTACATAGTTATGCTAGGAAGGATGAATTAAATGTCTAAACCGACAGTTGCAATAGTTGGACGACCAAATGTAGGGAAATCAACTATTTTTAATAGGATAGTGGGAGAAAGAATTTCAATTGTAGAAGATATTCCAGGGGTTACTCGTGATCGTATTTACAGTTCAGGAGAGTGGTTAAATCAAGAATTTAGTTTAATCGATACAGGTGGAATTGACATTGGTGATGAGCCATTTTTAGAGCAAATTCGTCAACAAGCTGAAATCGCAATGGATGAAGCGGATGTTATTATATTTCTAACAAATGGTCGTGAGGGTGTTACAGCGGCTGATGAGGAAGTTGCTAAAATCCTTTATAAAACAAAAAAACCGGTAGTATTAGCAGTTAATAAAGTCGATAATCCAGAAATGAGAAGTGATATTTACGACTTCTATGCATTAGGATTTGGAGAAGTATTTCCAATCTCAGGTTCACATGGTTTAGGACTAGGTGATTTACTTGATGAAGTAGTAAAACATTTCCCTGACCAAGAAGATGAAAATTACGATGAGGAGACAATTAAATTCAGTTTAATTGGACGACCAAATGTAGGGAAGTCTTCTTTAGTAAATGCATTATTAGGTCAAGATCGTGTAATCGTAAGTAATGTGGCTGGAACTACACGTGATGCTGTCGATACACCTTATTCAAAAGATGGCCAAGACTACGTTATTATCGATACAGCTGGTATGAGAAAAAAAGGTAAAGTTTATGAAAGTACGGAAAAATACAGCGTACTACGTGCTTTACGTGCAATTGAGAGATCAGATGTCGTCTTAGTCGTATTAGATGGTGAAGAAGGTATTATTGAACAAGATAAGAAGATAGCTGGATATGCACATCAAGCAGGTAGATCAGTTGTTATTGTTGTTAATAAATGGGATGCAGTAGAAAAAGATGAAAAAACGATGAATGAATTCATTGAAAACATTCGAGCACATTTCCAATTCTTAGACTATGCTCCAATTGTATTCCTATCAGCTAAAACGAAGAAAAGAACTCAAACTTTATTACCAATGATTAATAAAGCGTGTGAAAGCCATAGTTTACGCGTTCCAACAAATGTATTAAATGATGTTATTATGGATGCAATTGCGATGAATCCAACACCAACACATAATGGACAAAGATTAAGAGTGTATTATGCAACTCAAGTAGCAATTAAACCACCAACATTTGTTGTTTTTGTAAATGATCCTGAATTACTTCACTTTAGTTATGAGCGTTTCTTAGAAAATCGTATTAGAGATGCTTTTGATTTTGAGGGATCTCCAATTAAGATTATCGGTCGTGCACGAGCTTAAATTCGATGTGAAATATGGATTCTTTATGAAGGGGAGTGTTGAATTGGAAAAAATCGCTGTTTTAGGTGCGGGTAGTTGGGGAACTGCTTTAGCCATGGTTTTATCAGATAATGGGCATACGGTTACTTTATGGGGAAATAAATCCGAACAAATAAATGAAATAAATGAACAACATACTAATAAAAGATATTTGCCGGAAATTAATTTACCTCAAAATTTAAAAGCATCGGTCAATTTAAAGGAAGCTATAAATGGAGCTAACTATATTTTGCTTGTTGTTCCGACCAAAGCAATAAGAGAAGTTTGCCAACAACTAAATAATGAATTAACGAACGAGGTTACAATAATCCATGCAAGTAAAGGGATTGAGCCTGATACTTCTAAGCGTGTTTCAGAAATGATCTCTGAAGAAATAGATTCGAAATTCTTAAAATCAGTAGTTGTATTATCAGGTCCAAGTCATGCTGAAGAAGTTGCTTTAAGACATCCAACGACTGTAACATCGGCATCTAAAAATATGGAAGATGCGGAAGTTGTTCAGGAATTATTCTCAAATGGTTATTTCCGTGTATACACAAACGAAGATGTAATTGGTGTAGAAATTGGTGGAGCCTTAAAGAATATTATCGCACTTGCTGCTGGTATTACTGACGGACTTGGTTATGGCGACAACGCGAAGGCGGCTTTAATGACACGTGGACTTGCAGAAATAATTCGTTTAGGTAAGGCTATGGGAGCTAATACTCAAACTTTTGCAGGTTTAACTGGAATGGGCGACTTAATCGTAACTTGTACGAGTGTACATAGCCGTAACTGGAGAGCTGGTAATTTATTAGGGAAAGGCAAATCGTTAGACGAGGTATTAGATAATATGGGTATGGTCGTTGAAGGAGTTCGAACGACAAAGGCTGCATATCAATTAGCAAAACAAGTAAATGTAGAGATGCCAATTGTTAATGAATTACACGCAGTATTATTTGAAAATAAAAATCCAAAATTAGCAGTTGATGCACTTATGTCTCGTGTAAAAAAACACGAGGGCGAAAGTACTTCAAATTATATTAGCGATCTTGCTGAGTAATTAATTTTATTAAAATAGATAGTTTAAAAGCATTAAAACTTTGTTTTAATGCTTTTTCTTATGTGGACTAAAAATAGGCGTTTCACCATTTCTCTTTTTTTGCATAGCATATGTTGTATAGAAAAGAAGGAGGTTTGAATGGTGACTAATAATAATCCAAATGGTTTCTTCGATAAGATTGAAAAGAAAGCAAATGTAAGCAAATCAGATATTTTTAAAGTCGCTGATTCAGTAAAAGATGCAAACTTTAAAGATGAAGCAACAGTTAGAAAACTAGTCCGTCAAATTGCATTGATGACAGGTCGTCAAGTTTCTAAGGAAAAAGAAGACAAAATCGTTCAAGCGATTGTTACGAATAATATGCCATTAGATTTTCAATCATTAACAAATATGTTTAAACAAAAATAATTGGGCTTATTCTTCAGCGATGTATTTAGTGCATAATCATACATTTTCGCATACTATAGAATGACTTATACCGGATGTATTCTGGTGGGTGTTAGTCGAGGATGATTACGAAGCAATTGCCCCAGTTTGCTTCGAAGAAAGAAGGAGTATATTTATACTTTTTCTTTCTTTTTATTTTGTCCTTTTAAATATGTGAATGGTCCTGTATCCTCCTTGGATGGTTTTTATCAAGGAGGTATTTTGATGGTGTTTGTAAAGGGTGTAAATAGTGAATATGTTCTAATGGTTTTTTATGAAGCAGGAAATAAATTTAAAACAGACAAGTATACGTAAGCATTAAATAAGTCGATAATGTCTTAATAGGATTAAAAAGATTTTAATTCAAATCATGTGATTATTTTGATACTATAATAATGGTAGAAAATACATAGGGGGAACATAATGAACTCGGCACATATTAATGAAATTATTTCTTTTGTTGGAATCGGATTAATGCTTTTATCATTATTTTTAATTTTCTTGAGTAGAAACAAAATAAAAATAAAATTTTTAAAAATGATTACAGCCTTCATTGCTTATATGTCTTTAATTATTTCTGGGATTTTAATTACATATATCGTATTAAGCTGGCCTAGTTAATTTAGAATAAAGGGGACTAACATGAAAAAGCTATTTCTTTCCATTCTAATGTGCTTTGTTATCAGTCTATTGAGTGGCTGTTTATATCCACAAGATAAACTTGCACAAAATCAAGTACCATATGATGATCAATTGCAATCTGTTCAAACTGCAGTTAATAAATTTAAGGAAAACAATTCAGGAATGTTACCTATTAAAAACAAGGATATGAGTACACCTATTTATATTAAATATCCAATTGATTTTACAAAACTAACACCTGGCTATTTAAGTGATGCACCTGGTAATTCTTATGAAAATGGTGGGATCTTCCAGTACGTATTAGTAGATGCAGAGAAGAATCCGACTGTTAAATTAGTCGATCTTAGAATTGCAGAAAAACTAAGAGATGTTTCATTAAGAGTACAAGTTTATAAAGATAAACATACTTATCCACCAATCAAGAAAACATTGGCTAATGGTGTTTTTCTATTAAACTATAAAAAGATGGGTTTCAAACAAGAACCATTTGTAGTCAGTCCTTATAGTAATAAGAACTTACCAATCGTCATGGGGAATGATGGGGAGTTTTATGTTGACTACTCAACTGATTTATATGCAAAAATTAAAGAAGCAAAAAATTATAAGTTTGGTGAAGATATTCGTTCTATTTTAGTAAAAGACTCACCAATCGTGCCTGCATACTCACTTCCATATACGATTAAAGATGGACAACCAGTGTTTTTAGAACAAAAATAAATAATATAAATCATAATCCTTTGATAAAAGAATACATTTTATCGAAGGATTATTTTATTTGATCCCAAGTGAATAAAAAGAAAAAATAAAAAATCTTGTCATAACTCACTAGGACAACATCATAGAATGATATTGTCATAGGTATACTACTTCAAGTCAATTATTCCCATGTATTGATAAATCGGGAGGGGAACACATGGAAAAGATAGATATTTTTAAAGACATTGCCGAGCGCACAGGAGGAGATATCTACTTAGGTGTTGTAGGTGCTGTGCGTACTGGTAAATCAACATTTATTAAACGCTTTATGGAAGCAGTTGTAATCCCTAATATTCAAAATGAAGCTGACCGTGCTAGAGCACATGATGAATTACCTCAAAGTGCAGCAGGTAAAACAATAATGACTACTGAACCAAAATTCGTTCCGAATCAAGGCGTAAAAATTCATGTAGCGGATGGGTTAGATGTAAATATTCGATTAGTAGATTGCGTTGGTTATAGTGTACCAGGGGCTAAAGGATATGAGGATGAAAATGGTCCTAGAATGATTAGCACTCCTTGGTATGAAGAGCCGATTCCATTTAATGAAGCGGCAGAAATCGGTACAAGAAAAGTTATTCAAGAGCATTCAACAATTGGAGTTGTTGTAACAACAGATGGCACAATTGGAGAAATTGCTAGATACGATTATATCGAAGCAGAGGAACGTGTAGTTGCTGAATTAAAAGAAGTTGGAAAACCTTTCATTATGGTGATCAACTCTTCTCAGCCATATCATCCTAATACAGAGGCACTTAGACAAGAACTATCAGAAAAGTACGATATTCCTGTCATCGCATTAAGTGTTGAAGCAATGCGCGAAGGAGACGTAATGAACGTACTTCGCGAAGCTTTATACGAATTCCCAGTCCTTGAAGTGAACGTAAACTTACCTAGCTGGGTCTTAGTTTTAAAAGAAAATCACTGGCTACGCCAAAGCTATCAAGAAGCAATTCAAGAAACAGTTAAAGATATTAAACGATTAAGAGATGTAGATTATGTAGTTGGCCAATTTAGTGATTATGAATTTATTGAACATGCACAACTTGCTGGAATAGATATGGGGCAAGGGGTTGCAGAAATTGATTTATCCGCACCAGATGAGTTATATGATCAAGTCTTAAAAGAAGTAGTGGGAGTAGAAATTCGCGGTAAAGATCATTTATTAGAATTAATGCAAGATTTCGCTCACGCAAAACAAGAGTATGATCAAGTAGCAGATGCCTTAAGAATGGTTAAACAAACAGGATATGGAGTTGCTGCACCTTCGCTTTTAGATATGAGCTTAGATGAGCCAGAAATTATACGCCATGGTTCAAGGTTTGGTGTCAAATTAAAAGCAGTAGCGCCTTCTATTCATATGATTAAAGTTGATGTTGAGTCAACGTTTGAACCAATTATCGGAACTGAAAAACAAAGTGAAGAACTTGTTAAATACTTAATGCAAGATTTTGAAGATAATCCATTATCAATTTGGAACTCAGATATATTTGGACGTTCATTAAGTTCAATCGTACGTGAAGGCATCCAAGCGAAACTTTCTCTAATGCCTGAAAATGCAAGATATAAATTGAAAGAAACTTTAGAAAGAATTATTAACGAAGGAAGTGGCGGCTTAATTGCAATTATCCTTTAATCATTAATTAATCAGGTGGTCAAAACCATCTGATTTTTTTTGTGTTAGCAAAATATAAACATGTATTTTTAGAAAATCTAAATGCTTATATTTTATCTGGTGAAATGAACGTTTTAAAAAAATCACAAAAAATTAGCAAGAGAAAATAAATGTTATTCGACAAAATCCAACAAATATAAATTTATTAAAAATCATCAATAAATTTTATAAAATGCCGAATAATTCAGTAATCATCGTACCTCCAGAAGTACTTATTAGAAAATTGAAGACGAAAAAGGAACTTTTCAGAAAAATCGCCACCTGTTTTCGAGTAATTCCAACATTTTCTTATAAAACATATTGAAAAAAGCCGTAGAATCGTATAATATAAGGCATGACAAAGAAATTAATTGGAATTTGTTGTATAAAATTTAAAATTTTGGTCACAAATGAAATTAAGAAACATCTAAAATTTTGGGAGGAGGTGAAAGACATGAACAAAACAGATTTAATCAATGCAGTTGCTGAAGCTGGTGAATTAACTAAAAAACAAGCTACTTTAGCAGTAGACGCTGTATTCGAATCAATTCTTGGTGCGTTACAAAACGGGGATAAAGTACAATTAATCGGATTTGGTAACTTTGAAGTTCGTGAGCGTGCAGCTCGTAAAGGACGTAATCCACAAACTGGCGAGGAAATCGAAATCGCAGCTAGTAAAGTTCCAGCTTTCAAACCTGGTAAAGCGCTTAAGGATGCAGTAAAATAATTACATAATTTAAGCGAAAAAGAAGGATGCTAAAAAAAGCATCCTTCTTTTTTTGCTAAAAAAGTCCAAAAAGTCTTATGTTTTAGGGAGCAATAATTAATTTTGGACAAAGAAAGCGTCGATTTTAGGTAGTCTAAAAGAAAGTATCCTTCTTTTTTTTGCCTATAAAAAAAGAATTATGTTAAAATAAAACGAATCTGATAGTGAATATTAGAATTTTTTTTAGCATGGGGGATCAATTAATGAATGAAGTTAATTTAGAAAAAATTGAACAAGCGGTTCGTCTAATTCTCGAAGCTATCGGTGATGATCCAAATAGAGAAGGAATTTACGAAACGCCAAAACGAGTTGCGAAAATGTATGCTGAAGTATTCTCTGGGATGCGCCAAGATGAAAAAGCTCATTTACATAAAGTATTTGGTGAAGATCATGAAGAATTAGTTCTTGTTAAAGATATTCCATTCCATTCAATGTGCGAGCATCATCTATTACCTTTTTACGGAGTTGCACATGTAGCTTATATACCTAGAAATGGTAGAGTAACTGGTTTAAGTAAATTAGCACGTACTGTAGAAACAGTAGCTAAAAGACCACAGTTACAAGAGCGTATTACTGCCTCAGTAGTTGATGCAATTATGGACGTGCTACAACCACACGGAGCAATGGTAGTTGTTGAAGCAGAACATATGTGTATGTCTATGCGTGGAGTAAGAAAACCAGGCTCAAAAACTGTTACGACTGCTGTGCGTGGCTCACTTAAAGAGGATGTGCAAGGAAGAAATGAAATTCTTGCAATGATTCATTCTTCTAAATAGAATCAAATAATCAAAAGCAGGGCTTTTAATAGGCAGTCTAAAAAGCCGGAAGTCCTGCTTTTTTTAAAATATTCATTTATAAATAATGCAAGTTGATTGAGCAATCAACTTATACCATCTAAAATACTTATGGTATAATGAAAAAATCAGTTATAAATGGAATGGATGGAAATAATGAATAGTATTCTCGAGTTAAAAAATGAAGTAATCACTCAAATCTTACATACGATTAGACACCCATATTTAAATCAACATCTTCAAGCACCTACCATTGATGATGTAAAGGTTACTTTATTAATCAATTTATTAAAAGAACACAATTTTACGAGTGATAAAATTGTACATTACTGTAAAGCCTTGATGATTCATCAAATTGCATTAGATACACATGAAAAAGTATCCACATTTGAAGGTACACCAATGGATCGAGAAAAGAAACAATTAACCGTATTAGAAGGGGACTTATATAGTGGACTATATTACGATGCTCTATCTAAAACTGGGGAGATTGGATTAATACGAGAACTTTCATATGCTGTTAAAGAAATGAATGAAGAGAAGATCAATCTAGTTCATGAACAATTTAGTTCTTTAGAAGATCTTTTCAACTGTATAACTGTAATCGAATCGACTATTCTTGTACATTTTGCAAAATTTATATCAGCTGAAGAATCAATAAAGCATATTGAGCAAGAATGTTTAATGTCAAGACTGAAAAAAGAATTCGAACGATTTTCAGTAGAAAACTGCTCTGATTTTATTTCGCAATTTCAAAGAATATTGGGGATTGTTGATTTAACGAAAACAAAAGAAGAATTATCAAAAATAATACAATTACAAAATTAATCTACATAGAAGTAATCGTAATTAGTTTAGTGGGGGTTTATATGACTCAATCAAAAGAAGAACGCGTACATGACGTGTTTGAAAAGATTTACAATAAATATGATACAATGAATGGTATTATTAGTTTTAGACGACATATTGCTTGGCGCAAACAAACTATGAAAATTATGAATGTTCAAAAAGGTATGAAAGCGCTTGATGTATGCTGTGGTACTGGTGAATGGACAATTGCACTTGCAAATACAGTTGGAAAAGATGGAGAAGTAGTAGGATTAGACTTTAGTAAAAATATGCTATCTATCGGTGAAGAAAAAGTTAAAAATATGCATTTAGACCAAGTAAAATTAATTCATGGTAATGCTATGGAGTTACCATTTGAGGACAACTATTTTGATGTTGTTACAATTGGATTTGGTTTAAGAAATGTTCCAGATTATTATCAAGTGTTGAAGGAAATGACGAGAGTTGTAAAGCCTGGAGGTATTGTTGTTTGTTTAGAAACATCACAACCGACTGCATTTGGTGTTAGACATGTGTATAAAGCGTATTTTAAATACATCATGCCGATTTTTGGGAAAATATTTGCTAAAAGCTTTAAAGAATACTCTTGGTTACAAGAAAGTGCAAGCACGTTTCCAGGAATGAACGAACTTGCAAATCTTTTCAAAAAAGCAGGTTTAGAAAAAATAAAAATTAAACCTTATACTTTTGGTGTAGCAGCAATGCATTTAGGTGTTAAACCAAAAAGCTAGTTACAAAAAAGCGAGAAAATGGGATGAATAGTAAGGTGAACGGAATGAAGGTTAAATGGAAATATTCTTATTTAAAAAAGGACATTAATGAGATTGAGAGCACGCTGCATAAAGTAGTCAATTCTTCTCAACCAATTTTGAAAAATGCATCTGTACAGTTGCTCGAATCTGGTGGGAAAAGAATTAGACCAGTTTTTGTATTGCTTAGTGCTAAATTTGGACAATATAACCTTCAATCGATTAAAAATGTAGCAGCTACTTTGGAAATCATACATATGGCATCTTTAGTTCATGATGATGTAATTGATGAAGCTAGTTTACGAAGAGGTAAACCGACAATCAATTCAACATACAATGATCGTGTTGCTATGTATGCAGGGGATTTTTTATTTGCAAAAGCATTGGAATGTATGTCAGAAATCGAAATCCCATTGGCCCATCAAAAACTATCTGAGACTATTTTAGAGATTTGTTTAGGTGAAATTGAACAAATAAAAGATAAATATAATTTTGACCAAAATTTAAAATGTTATTTAAGAAGAATTAAACGAAAAACTGCCCTTTTAATTTCAGCGAGTTGTGAAATTGGTGCAATTGCATCAGGAGCCTCTCCAGCTTTTCAAAAATGTCTAAAAGATTACGGATACTATTTAGGTATGTCCTTTCAAATTATGGACGATATTCTTGATTTTACGGCTTCTGAGAAGGAATTAGGGAAACCATCAGGTAGCGACTTAATTCAAGGTAATATTACACTACCTGTCTTGTTTGCGATGAATGATTTAGCTTTTAAAGAGAAAATTGAATCTGTTTATGAAGGAATCGATCCGGAAACTGTAAAACCTCTTATAAATCAAATTCGCAAAAGTACATATATTAAAGCAGCAAGAAAAGTTAGTGAAGCATATTTACAAAAATCTTTAAACAGTATCAACAGCCTTCCTAATAGTGAAGCAAAGGAAATGTTAATATTAATTGCTAAAAATATTGGAAATCGAAAAAACTAGAGGCGGGAAAATGCTAGTGCATTTACAACTGCCTCTTTTGGCTTTTTAGATACGTATAGAACTCCAGTTAATCAGTTATATTGATTAAAGTTAATCAATAATCTGGAAGCGATTTCAATTTTTATAATATAACAAGATTTTAAACTATTGATAATTTTATAAATTGATGTTACTATTCTAACTGTGTTGTTTATACATAATTGAAATCAAGTGAGGTAGAGCATAATGGAAAGAACTTATTTAATGGTAAAACCTGATGGTGTACAACGTAACTTAATTGGTGAAATCGTTTCACGTTTCGAAAAAAAGGGGTTCCAATTAGTTGGAGCTAAATTAATGCAAGTGAGTAAAGACCAAGCTGAAACTCACTATGCTGAGCACAAAGAACGTCCTTTCTTTGGTGAATTAGTAGACTTCATCACTTCAAGCCCAGTATTCGCTATGGTTTGGGAAGGCGAAAATGTAATCGCTACCGCTCGTCAAATGATGGGAGCAACAAACCCAAAAGATTCAGCACCAGGAACGATCCGTGGTGAGTATGCTGCAACTGTAGGTAAAAACATTATTCATGGTTCAGATTCACCTGCTAGTGCAGAACGTGAAATCGGTATTTTCTTCAATCAAAATGAATTAGTTGAATACTCTAAGCTTATTAAAGAGTGGGTATACTAATAAAATAGTTTTACACAAAACAAAGAAGTCAGCATATTGCTGGCTTTTTTTTATAGGAAAATATTAAAATCTAGACCTGTGGATAAATTTTTTATTAACTTAAGAAGAATCGATATGAGTAAGCGAAATAGAGGGAAAGTTGCAAATAGTAATAAAATATTGCATTGACAGCTTCTTTAAATCTGCTTATAATCATCATTAATAAGTTTTTAAATGAATCTTTTGACAATTAAATAACTTGCGTTGATAAGGATACAGTAAGCATAATTTCACTGTTTCAGAGAGCTGACGAAAGCTGCGAGTCAGTACATAAAATATGCCAAAATTTCATTCTTGGAGCAATTTCTATTTTCATTTTATGAAAATAGAAACGGTCGTTTTGATCGTTAAAAAAATCAAGGTGGTGAACAGAGCTTTAGTTCACAACTAGGGTGGTACCGCGATTAATTAATTCGTCCCTACTGTTTATTCAGTAGGGACTTTTTGTTTTTATTTTTTTACATGCTACTTCTGGATGAAAAGAAGAGAGAGGTGCCTAAGCAATTAGATTAGTTCATGACGAAACATAATTGAATAGGAAAAAAACTATAGGTTTTTCTACTGAATTATTCATTTTTTTGAATATGGCTCTTTTTTATATTAAATTCAGAATAGGTTGTGCTATAGTAGTAACTAATAATTTTAAACTTACATAAAGAGAAGGTGTTGAAATGCGTTATTTAACAGCTGGTGAATCACATGGTCCACAATTAACTACAATTATTGAAGGCGTTCCAGCAGGCTTACCAATTTTAGCAGAAGAAATAAATGTTGAACTTCGTAGACGACAAGGTGGATATGGAAGAGGGCGAAGAATGCAAATAGAAAAGGATACTGCTCAAATTACTAGCGGTGTTCGACATGGTTATACATTAGGCTCTCCTATCGCATTGGTTGTTGAAAATAACGACTTTAAACATTGGACGAATATTATGGGTCCTGAACCTTTGGACAATCTAGAATACGAAGGAAAAAGAAGCATTACAAAACCAAGACCAGGGCATGCCGATTTAAATGGAGCGATAAAATATGGCTTTAGAGATGTAAGGAATGTTTTAGAGCGATCTTCAGCTCGTGAAACGACTGTACGTGTTGCCGCTGGAGCGGTGGCAAAAAAATTGTTAAGTGAGTTAGGAATCACAATTGCAAGCCATGTTATTGAAATTGGTGGAGTTAAAGCAAAAAATCTAGACTATAAAAATGTAGAAGACTTACATAATAGAGCTGAAAACTCAGAAGTAAGATGTATAGACGCTGAAGCGACAGAAAATATGAAATCGTTAATTGATGATGCAAAACAAAAAGGTGATTCAGTTGGTGGGATTGTAGAAGTTGTTGTTGAAGGTATGCCAGCTGGTGTTGGTAGCTACGTTCATTATGACAGAAAGCTAGACTCAAAAATTGCAGGTGCAATCGTAAGCATTAATGCCTTTAAAGGTGTAGAATTCGGCATCGGGTTTCAAGCTGGCTCTTTACCAGGTAGTGAAGTTCATGATGAGATTGCGTATTCAGAAGAACAAGGCTACTACCGATTATCGAACCGTGCTGGCGGTTTTGAAGGCGGTATGACAACTGGTATGCCAATTGTCGTTCGAGCAGTAATGAAACCTATCCCAACGCTTTACAAGCCGCTAAAGAGCGTTGATATTGAAACAAAGGAAGTTTATGAAGCAAGTATCGAACGTTCTGATAGCTGTGCTGTTCCGGCAGCAAGTGTCGTAGCAGAGCATATTGTTGCTTGGGAAGTTGCAAAAGCAATTATTGAACAATTTGAATCCGATCAACTTGAACGTTTAAAACGTAATATTGAAGATTTCCGTGAGTATGCGAGGAATTTTTAATGAATGTGATAACTGTAAATACAAGCTCTAAACAATACGATGTTTGTATAGGGTTTGGAGTATTGAGTGAACTGCAGTCAAAGTTGGACAGCTTAGTTCCTAAAGTTTCCAAAATACTAATCATTACAGATGATCAAGTTGCTCCACTTTATTTAGAAGAAGTACGACTAAATTGTAGTAAAACAAATAAAGTTGAACACTATATCATTCCACATGGTGAAAAAAGTAAGAGTTTTGCAATATACGAAAATTGTTTAACCTATTGTTTTGATGTCCAATTAGATCGTAATAGCTTAATCATTGCCTTAGGTGGAGGAGTAGTTGGCGATTTAGCTGGATTTGTCGCTGCTACTTATATGCGTGGTATTCGTTTTATCCAATTACCTACTACTTTACTAGCCCACGATAGTGCTATAGGTGGTAAAGTAGCTATCAACCTTCCAAAAGCTAAAAATATAGTTGGCGCATTTTATCAGCCGGAATTAGTATTATATGAATTAAGCTTTTTAACTTCTTTGCCAATAGAGGAATGGAGATCAGGTTTTGCTGAAATTAGTAAGGAAGCCATGATTTCTTCTAACGACAATTTGAGTTGGTTAATGGATCATATACTTTCACTTGAAGAGTTAAATAATGAGTTAGTTGAAAAATGTGTCACAATGGGGATAAGTGTAAAAAATGAAATTGTATCTAGGGACGAAAGAGAAACTGGTGAAAGAGCATTTTTAAACTTAGGCCATACACTTGGGCATGCAATTGAAGCGTATTTAGGTTATGCTAAAACAACTCATGGTGAGGCAATTGCATTTGGAACTTTATTTTCAATCTATTTGAGTGAACAGTTCTTTAAGGTTGACTTAAAATTTAATGAGATAGTAAATTGGTATAATCGATTGAATTATCCTGTTTATTCAAATTTAGAATTAGATCCAATTATTAATCTAATGAAACAAGATAAGAAAAATATCGATTTGAAAATAAAATATATACTATTAAAAAGTTTTGGACATCCAGTGATTTGTGAATTAGAGGAAGACTTTATAAAAGAAAATTTAGATAGTTTTTTAAAACAAATAATTTCATAATGCTTACCTGAAAATGGTGTTTTGATCAAATGTTAAATCAAAATATCATTTTCTTTTTCTAAATTAGGCTAACTAAATCATCGGAAATGAAAAACATAGGACAATTCGTCGAATAGAATTTCAGCGAAAAAAAAGGTTTGATTTAATAAAAAATGGAATGTAAATACATATAGAAAGGTTAGATAAGATGACTATGATGAGAAATTCCCAGTTAGAAAAAATCCGTTTAGTTGGTGATGTGACAATTCCAGGAGATAAATCAATATCTCATAGAGCAATTATGTTTGGATCATTAGCGAAAGGGACGACAAAGATTACTAACTTTCTATTAGGTGAAGATTGTTTAAGTACGATAGCGTGTTTTAGAAAATTAGGTGTACAAATCGAAGTATCAGAAGATGAAGTAGTCGTTTATGGTAAAGGAATTGAAGGTCTTAAAGAGGCACATGAAGTACTTGATGTAGGGAATTCGGGAACAACAGCAAGATTAATGATGGGAATATTAAGTGGTTTACCTTTCCATTCAGTTATTATTGGTGATGAATCTATTGGTAAAAGACCAATGAAACGAGTTACAAAACCTTTAAAAATGATGGGTACTTCTATAGATGGACGTGAAGACGCTACATATACACCTATTTCTATTAGAGGAGGTTCACTGAATAGTATTTCTTATGCTTCTCCTGTATCAAGTGCACAAGTTAAATCTTCAATTTTACTAGCTGGTTTATTCGCAAATGGTACGACAACTGTTACTGAACCAGAAAAGTCTCGTGACCATACTGAAAGAATGCTAAAGGCATTTGGTTGTGAGTTAGTAGTTGATGGAAACAAAGTCTCAATTAATGGAAACCAAGAATTAACTGCAACAGATGTTATTGTACCAGGGGACATTTCATCAGCTGCATTTTTCTTAGTAGCAGGGTCGATTGTTCCTAATAGCGAAATATTGTTAAAAAATGTAGGTGTAAATCCTACTAGAACAGGGATATTAACTGTTTTAGAAAGAATGGGAGCTAATATTACTTTAGAGGATGAAAAAGTTGTAAACGGAGAACCAATTGCGAATATACGAGTGAAATCATCCAATTTAAAAGCAACTGTCATTGGAGGGGCTGAAATTCCTACATGTATCGATGAGTTACCGATCTTGGCCTTAGCAGCGGCTTTAGCAGATGGAGAGACTATTATTAAGGATGCTGAAGAGTTAAGAGTAAAGGAAACGGATCGTATCCAGACTGTTGTAACAGAACTTACAAATCTTGGTGTAAGCATTGAAGCAACAAAAGATGGTATGATTATACAAGGGAATAGTTCTTTAATAGGTGCTAATGTAAATTCACATGGAGATCATCGAATGGGAATGATGCTTTCAATTGCTGCATTACTTGCTAAAGGTGATACAATTATTGAAAATACAGAATGTATAGCTGTATCTTTTCCGAACTTTAAAGAGCAATTAAATGAATTAATTAAGTAGTCATATGAGGTGTAAGAATGAGTTTATACGAAGCTGTTCAGTTAATAGAGAACGGTCATACTGAAAAGGGATTAGATTTATTAAGAAAGAATTTAAAAAATGCTAACGATGAAGAAAAATACGAAGCAGCACTTCTTTTTCAATCATTAGGTTTTGTGGAAGATGCAAAAAATATCATTGAAGATTTAGTTTACTTATATGATGACGACGATGATCTTAAAATAATGTATGCAGAAATATTATTAGATCTTGATTTAGAAGACGAAGCTTTAGAAATTTTACTTGCCATAAAGGCTGATAGTGAAAGTCGAGTTCAAGCACTTTTATTAATGGCTGATCTATATCAAGTTCAGGGTCTTGATGAAGTAGCTGAACAAAAATTATTTGAAGCAAAAAGAATTTTACCGAATGAACCTGTAGTAGATTTTGCATTAGGGGAGTATTATTTTAGTAAATATGATTATAAAAAAGCAATTCCATTTTACGAAAAGCTTTCTAATCAAGAAATTGAAGTGAGTGGAGTTAATAAAGATTTAAGACTTGCTGAATGTTTAAGTGCTGAAGGTGAATGGGAAGATGCAATTTCCTATTATGAAAAAGGAATTCAGAAAACTAAGGACTTCCATACACTATTAGGATATGGTATTACGCTATTTCAAGCTGAACGCTATGCAGCCTCTATTCCGGTATTCGAAGAGGCAATCTTCTTTGATCCTGAATATTTGGTAGCACATTTATGGCTAAGTAAAGCACATGACCTTGAAGGCCAATTTCAAGAAGGCTATGATATATTACAAAAAGCATTACTTGTTGATGAAACAAATGTAGAATGCCTTTTATCAGCTGCAAAATTAGCTCGTAAAATGAAGAATTTAGATGCAAGTAAAAAACATTTACAGGAAGCATTAATTTATGATCCTTCGTTAATTGAAGCAGTTCAGTTATTAGTCGGAATTCTTTTCGAAGAGGAAGATTTCGATGACATAATTAGTACAATTGAACTAGCAATTGAGCATGGAGCTTCAGATCCTCATTTTAATTGGGACTTAGGCAAAGCATATTATGGAAATGAAAATTATGAATTGGCATTAAATCAATATCGTCTAGCATATAATGACTTTAACCAGGAAATTTCCTTCTTAAAGGAATACGGAGACCTATTGTTTGAAGAAGGCTTAGTACAAGAAGCAAAAGAGGTTTACAGTAAACTTGTAGACGATGAGTATCTACAGGAAGAAGTAAGAGAACGACTTGAAAGAATAAATGAAATTCTGTAGTTTTCTTTATTCAGAAAAGGGGACAAATTTTATGGACAGAGGAGGGATTTAATAATGGCAACCCCTGTATCTGTGAATGAGAAGAAAGATTTTGTTAAGTGGTTTCTAAGTAATTTTCAGTTAAAGCAAAGAGAATGTGTTTGGATTTTAAATTACCTAATGAGCCATGATTATTTAATGAAAAAGGTTCATTTTGTAGAACAGTCTAAATATTGTCCACGCGGGTTAGTGATGTCGACGAACTGTGTTAAAGAAGTCCCATTTCATTTTTATAAACAAAATGTAATGACGACTGATGCAGAGAAATCTTTTCACGATATTCGACTAAATAGGGATGAGGATATTTATATCCAGCTCAATTTTAAATCTTCTTTTCAATATCCGATGTTTGTTTCAGTTTTAGAAGAGAACCCACATATACCAAAAAACTTAAATAGTAACGAAAAAGACCGCGTAATTGCTGAAAAGTTATTGTCAGATTCAATTATTAATTTCCAAAAAGACAGATTGATGAAAATGATTGACGAGGCTCTAGATAAACAAGACAAAAAGCTTTTTCAAGAATTAACTAAACAACTGAATTCTTTAACTTAATATTAAACTGAAAAAAGTCCTCATTTTGGGGGCTTTTTTACTGTTGTAAATGTATTTGCTAATTGAACACAATTTAATTTTATTGTTAAATAAGATATGTGGGGTTAATTTCCATTTTTAGTCCCCTCCCTATTAAGTGTGGCTATATACATGATCTTAATCATCATATGGCGTTCCAAAAGCCTTCTGTTATATCCCACAGAAGTCGGGCATTTCATAAAGTTATACAAATTTAAAATGGCCGTATATAAAATTAAGATTAGCAAATTACTCATAAAAAAATACTCAAATAAAAAAAATAGTAAAAAAGTCACTTAATAGAGAAAGATTCTTGGATAATTGATTGATCTCATAGAAATATTTGCTTCGTAATGAAGGAGCAGGGTTTGACTAAAATCGCAATTTTTTAAATATTAATCAGTAAACTATAAATGGGATTACTGAATTGAATACATAGATCCCTTTTGACTGATTGGACAATGCTTAAATAGCGGGCTTTTTTTCTTTCTTAAAATAGTAATGTATGGTTAAATGGAAAATAGAAATTTGTTCACAAAAATTTCACAATTATAAATAAATTATTTTAATAGAAAGAGGTAATTTTGATGAAATGGACAACTAATGAATTAAATCAAGTTATTGAGAATCTGGAATACATCGATACGATCATTATTCCACTTTGTCCTGTTTCTTTGAAAAAAGAAAATATTGGTCTAGCCGAGCAAAGAGAGGACCTAATAATACTTACTTCGGAACTAGAACGTACATATAAAGGCAGAGTTGTAATCGCACCTGAATTTACTTATTTACCTGAAGAATCGAATAAAATAAGCAGATTAAAAGCTTGGAATGAAGAGTTTAAAGCTAGTGGTATTAAACATGTTTTTTATTTAACATGTGATTTTGATTGGAGACAGTCAGAAGCTGAAATGGATGAATCATTAATTTGGTTACCTAATTTAAACATCAATAGCTTAGATGAATCATCACAACGCGTAATAGTAGATAAACAATTATCTCACATAAATGCATTATTTTCTAAAATATGGGGATAAAAATAAAAACAACATTATTACTATGATTATTATTAGGATATTATTGACCTTCTAAATTTGTTATTATATTATGAAAGTGTCCTAGTTTTATTATTATAGCTGTTGTCCGTACAGGAGTACTTGTGATAGAGGGGGGAATTTTCATGAGTGAAAAGGTTTCAAGACGCCAGTTTTTAAACTACACTTTAACAGGTGTAGGCGGCTTTATGGCGGCAGGAATGCTAATGCCATTGGCTCGTTTTGCCATTGACCCAGTCTTACAAAAAGAAGCAGCTGGAGCAATGGTGCAGGTTGGACTAGTTAAAGATTTAACGACTGACCCAAAACGCTTTGACTTTAAAGTTAAGCAGGTAGATGGTTGGGTTAAATCTGATGCGTCACACATTGCATGGGTGTACAAGAATTCAAATGGAGACATCGTTGCGTTATCACCTACTTGTAAGCATTTAGGCTGTACAGTTGGTTGGAACGACAATAAAGATTTTCCAAATCAATTCTTCTGTCCATGTCATGGCGGTCGTTACCATAAGGATGGTAAAAACATTAAAGGTACACCACCGCTTGGTCCACTAGACAACTATGCGGTAAAAGTGAAAGGTGATTCTTTCTATCTTGGTAAATTAGAACCAAATACAGGAGGTAAATAATCGTGCTTAACAAAATTTACGACTGGGTAGATGAGCGATTAGAAATTACACCTCTTTGGAGAGATATCGCTGATCATGAAGTACCAGAACACGTTAATCCAGCGCATCATTTTTCAGCATTCGTATATTGCTTTGGTGGATTAACATTTTTCGTTACAGTAATTCAAATTTTATCTGGAATGTTCTTAACAATGTACTATGTTCCAGATATCAAAAATGCATGGGAATCAGTTTATTACTTACAAAACAACGTTGCATACGGACAAATCGTTCGTGGTATGCATCACTGGGGTGCAAGTTTAGTAATTGTTATGATGTTTTTACATACTTTACGTGTATTCTTCCAAGGCGCATATAAAAAGCCTCGTGAGCTTAACTGGGTTGTAGGGGTATTAATCTTCTTCGTAATGCTTGGATTAGGCTTTACAGGATATTTATTACCTTGGGATATGAAAGCGTTATTTGCGACTAAAGTAGGTCTGCAAATTGCTGAACAAACACCATTTATTGGTAAGCAAGTGAAAACGTTAATTGCAGGTAATCCGGACATCATCGGTGCACAAACATTAACTCGTTTCTTCGCAATCCATGTATTCTTCTTACCTGGTGCTTTACTTGCTCTTATGGGTGCCCATTTCTTAATTATTCGTAAGCAAGGTATTTCAGGTCCACTATAAGATTTAGTGCATGGGGCTTTAGTAAAAAATGACTAAAGTGTGTCGAAATAAAGGAGGGAGAACATGCATCGCGGTAAAGGAATGAAATTTGTAGGTGACTCACGTGTGCCTGCAATGGCAGGACGTAAACCTAATGTTCCAAAGGATTATTCAGAATATCCTGGTAAAACTGAAGCATTTTGGCCAAACTTCTTATTAAAAGAATGGATGGTAGGAGCAGTTTTCTTAATTGGATACTTAACATTAACAATTGCACATCCATCTCCACTAGAGAGGGTTGCAGACCCAACTGATACTGGCTATACGCCATTACCAGACTGGTATTTCTTATTCTTATATCAATTCTTAAAATATAGCTATGCTTCTGGTGACTATAACGTAATTGGTGCTTTCGTAATTCCTGGATTAGCATTTGGTGGCTTATTATTAGCGCCATTCTTAGATCGTAGTCCACATAGAAAACCAATTAAACGTCCTTTAGCTACAGGCTTTATGTTATTAGCTTTATCTGGTGTAATTTATTTAACATGGGAAGCTGCGGCTCACCATGACTGGAAAAAACAAAAAGAACAAGGTAAAATCCGTACTTTTGTTGAGTTAAATAAAGAAGATCCAGCATATAAACTATTGCAAAAAAATACTTGTGTATCTTGTCATGGCGATAATCTTGAAGGTGGCGCAGCAGCTCCAAGTCTTCAAAATAATGGTTTAAAACCTGAAGAAATCGCACATATCGCAAGAAACGGTCGAAAAGCGATGCCATCTGGTGTATTTAAAGGTACTGACGCAGAACTTAAAGTACTAGCTGAATTCGTTTCAAAAGCAGGTAAAACAGAGTAATTAAAAGAGAGTCGAATTTTCGACTCTTTTTTTATGTTTTATTGTATACTGAAATAATAACATGTAAAAAATGTGATGATACATATAAATTGTGAACTTTGTGTTATAAATTTATTAAATCTCCTAAAGTGAAAGTGAGATGAAGTGAACTAGTGAACATACTATACAGTATGCTACGGCTTAAACCTAACTTAATTGCTTTATTTATAATAAATGTACTAGGAACAATCTATGGATACTATTGGTATAAATCTCAACTTGAGTTTACTCCTGGTTGGTTAAAAATATTTGTACCTGATAGTCCAACTGCATCCTTATTTTTTTGTATTGTATTGCTACTTTTCATTCTAAATAAACGGAATGGATTAATAGAAGCACTAGCATATGTAAGCTTGATGAAATATGGTATATGGGCAGTTATAATGAATGGAATGGTTCTTTATATATCAGGTGGACTTGATAAGGTTGCATATTTATTAATTTTTTCACATGGAGCTATGGCAATCCAAGCTGTTTTGTACGCACCGACATTTAAAGTAAAAAAATGGCACTTGACTGTTGCAAGTATTTGGATTTTACAAGATCTAATTTTAGACTATGTTTTTGGTACAATGCCAGAATATTATATGCTTTCTGATTACAGAATTTGGATTGCTTTAATTACATTTTGGTTAACGATATTTGTTATTTTAATCGCTTATTACCAGTTAATTTTAAAAAATAGAGCTCGTGCTTGAACAAGTTCTAATCTTGTCCTTTCTCTCATAATTATTAGTAGTTATGAGGGAGGGGTTTGATGAAAAAATTAATTGCGGGGATAAGCGTTTTTTTTATTTTCTTTTCATTTAATACCGTAAAAGGGTACGCTAAAATAGATCAAGAAACTTCACTAATTGAAAAATCGCTCTCTTTAGTACAAGATGGTGATTATGTTCATGGCGCTAATTTATTGGAGCAATTAGAATCAAAGTATATGGCGTCAGCAAAAAAGAATAAGGATTTCACACCAAAGGATTTAGAAACCATTTCAGTTACTTTTCAAAATGCACTTGTATCTTTATCAAATGATGGAATTGATCCACAAGAAAAGGTTGCCGATGTGCTTGGTTTGAGATTATTGATTGATGCTGGTGAAACGACTATGCAGCCGATGTGGAAGGAAATGAAAAAGTCAGTTATGACTCCACTACAGAATATGGAGTCAGCATATAAACGAGGTAATTCTGAAGCATATGAAACGCAATTAAATCAATTCTTACACCAATTTGAGATTATTTATCCAAGTCTAATTATGGACCTTCCATATGATGAAGTAAAAAAAATAAATTCACTTGTTTCGTTTTTAGATGATTATCGTATTAACCAAGAATCTATACCGGCTTTTCAACAAAAGTTGGATGAGACTAAAAGTGAATTATTATTCATTTTTGATCAAGGTAATTCAATTATTCCACCTGTTTCTATTTGGACAATATTTACAACAGGGATCATTATTGTCGGTACATTAAGTTATGTTGGTTGGAGAAAATATATAGGTGATCGAAATAAGAACAAAAAAAGAAGAGAACATAATGATTGACAAATTTCTCTAAAAGTTATTACAATATCGTAAAATCACACTCCTTGGAGGAATTACAATGAGTTATTTAATTTACTTTTTAATTTTGTTGCTTGTACCTTTATATGCGCAAATGAAGGTTAAATCAACTTTTAGAAAGTATTCTCAAGTTGGTTCTACATCACATTTAACGGGTGCAGAAGTAGCGAGAAAAATTTTAAATGAAAATGGATTATACAATGTGGCAGTAGAGGAAACTCGAGGATATTTATCTGACCATTATGATCCACGTGCAAAAGTTGTAAGATTATCAACTGAAAATTATCATGGATATTCGGTGGCGGGTACAGCAGTTGCAGCTCATGAAGTAGGACATGCAATTCAAGATGCGAATGACTATAGCTTTTTAAGATTCCGTCATTCATTAGTACCTGTTGCAAATTTCAGTTCCAATTTTTCTTATATATTTATTTTAATTGGCATGTTTTCTCGTCTTTCAGGTGCATTATTAATAGGAATAGTGTTATTAGCACTAGGTGTTTTGTTCCAAGTTGTTACACTTCCTGTTGAATTTAATGCCTCAAGTAGAGCTTTAAAACAGATTACAACTTTGGGCATCATCAATTCGAATGAGCATGTTTATGCAAAACGCGTTTTAAATGCAGCCGCATTGACATATGTTGCAGCAGCAGCGGTAGCCGTCGCAGAATTATTAAGATTAATTTTAATTTATACAGGTATGACACGTAGTGATGATTAAAATCAATAAAAAAAAGAGGTTCTGGCAATCAAATGCCAAGAACCTCTTTTTTTAGTTAAAAATTAAGGGTGAAGAGGGACTTTATTTTCATCTAATGTAAAGCCCTCACCTAGTACATCATGCACTTCTGTAACGGCTACAAAAGCGTGTGGATCGATATCCTGAATGATGTTTTTTAAATGAACTAATTCGTTTTTTGGTACGACACAAAATAAAACGTCTTTGCTTTCTCCAGTAAATGTTCCAGTTGCTTTTAAATAAGTTGCGCCACGTTCCATTTCTTTCATAATTCGAGCGGCAATTAAATCATTTTTCTCAGAGATAATATTTGCTCCACGTGCAGCATATGCACCTTCTTGCATAAAATCAATTATTCTTGCTCCGACAAAAACTGCAACTAGCGTATACATTGCTTCATATGCTTTTAAGTAAGTTAAAAGTGAAAGTGTAATGACAACAAAGTCAAAAATAAACATCGTTTTCCCCATATTAATACCTTTGTATTTATATGCTAAACGAGCGATGATATCAACACCACCAGTAGTTCCACCAAATCTAAAAATAATTCCTAAACCTACACCAATAAATACACCCGCAAATAATGAAGCTAACATTAAATCGCCATGAACATCTATATTGAAAGTAAATTTCTCAAATAATTTTAAGAAAAAAGAGACTGCAACAGTTCCGATGATTGTATAAAGCATTGTCACTGTACCAAGTAATCTCCAACCAATAAAAAATAAGGGGACGTTTAAGGCTAAGTTTGAGATCCAAACAGGAATATTTAGTTCAGCTAAAAGAATTAAGTTTATTCCCGTAAAGCCACCTTCAGCTAGATTGTTTGGAATATTTATATTCATAATTCCAAAAGAAAAAATTGCAGAACCTAAAATAATAAAAAAGATATTGCGTAACTTCAATTTAAAAATCATATACTTCCTCCATACTATAAAAATTACCCTAAACTCTTATTTTTATCTTATCTTGTATTTTTTTCAAGTAAAATAATATATAATTTGTCAAAAAGTGGTCAATTCGATAAGATTTAATTGAGGAGTTGATATTAGTATGCACGAAAAAACGATGAAAGAAATGCAAAAAGAAGTCGATACATATATAGGTCAATTTAAAGAAGGGTATTTTAGTCCTTTAGCAATGATGGCAAGGTTAACTGAAGAAATGGGTGAGTTAGCTAGAGAAATTAATCATACCTATGGTGAAAAGCCTAAGAAAAGCACTGAAGAAGAAAAGCTAATTGAAGAAGAGTTAGGTGATGTATTATTTGTTATGATTTGTTTAGCAAATAGCCTAAATATAGACTTACAAGAAGCACATGATATGGTAATGAAGAAGTTTAATACTCGTGATAAAGATCGTTGGACTAGGAAGGAAGTTTAAAATGGAGAAAGTAATTAGAGTAGTATTAGCAGGACCAAGAGGTAAAATGGGAATTGAAGCTTTACAATTAATTGATCGAACTGAGCATTTTCACCTTGTAGCTGCAGTAGATTATAAATTAGGTGGAGAACAAATCCAAAAAGTTAGCCCCGGCTTTAAAGGGGAAGCAAAAATATATGAAACATTAGAGCAATGTATTGAAAATGAAAGCTTTGATGTTCTTGTTGACTTAACAACACCTGAAATTGGAAAAAAACATGCATTTTTAGCATTAAAAAATGGTATTCGACCTGTAATAGGGACAACAGGTTTTACAAAAGAGGAGCTTGATGATTTAAAAGAGTTAGCTTCAAATAAGGAGCTAGGTTGTATTATTGCGCCAAATTTTGCAATTGGTGCTATATTAATGATGAAATTCTCTGCAATGGCAGCGAAATATTTTAAAGATATCGAAATCATTGAGCTACATCATGACCAAAAATTAGATGCGCCTTCAGGTACAGCTCTTAAAACAGTTCAAATGATTGAGGAAGTTCGTGAATCGAAAGTACAAGGACATCCAAATGAAGTTGAAACTGAAGCTGGAGCTAGAGGTGCTGATCTAAATGGAATGAGAGTTCATAGTGTGAGATTACCTGGTTTAGTTGCGCATCAACAAGTTTTATTCGGTGGAGATGGTCAACTATTAACAATTAGACATGATTCAATGAATCGAGCTTCTTTTATGTCTGGAGTTAAAGTAGCCGTTGAGGAAGTAATGAAACTTTCAGAGCTAGTGTACGGCTTAGAAAATATAATGGACTAAAGGTGGTGCAGGTAGTGAAAATAGCTTTAATTGCTCACGATAAGAGAAAAGACGCATTAGTAACTTTTGTTCAAGAAAATGAATCTTTTTTTCAGCAGCATGAACTATTTTCAACAGGTACTACAGGATTACGCGTAATGGAAAATACAACTTTAAAAGTTTATCGTTTTCAATCTGGTCCACTCGGAGGAGATCAAGAAATAGGTGCACTAATTGCTAAAGGGAAAATGGACGCGATTTTCTTTTTTAGGGATCCATTAACTGCTCAACCGCATGAACCAGATGTAAATGCTTTATTAAGGCTATGCGATGTTTTTCATGTCCCGGTGGCAACGAACATTCAAACCGCTAAGGCAGTAGTGAAATTTTTTAGTTAGTTTGAAAGAGAGTGAGATAAGTGGAATATTTTGATGTACTAGCATTTGGAGCGCATCCAGATGATGTTGAGATTGGAATGGCAGGCACGATTGCTAAGTTTACGAAGTTAGGCTATAAGGTTGCTATTTGTGATTTAACTGAAGCGGAGCTCTCATCAAATGGGGATACTATTATTAGAAGAAAAGAAGCTGAAGAAGCAGATAAGATTTTAGGGGTTTCAAAGCGTTTTAATTTATCATTACCAGATAGGGGGCTATACTTATCTGAGGAAGCGATTAAACAAGTTGCTGCTTTAATTCGAATGACGAAGCCTAGTATTATTTTTTCGCCATATGAAGTGGATCGTCATCCTGATCATGGTAATTGTACAAAAATAGTAGAAGAAGCTGTATTTTCATCTGGGATTAGAAAATTTAATGTAAATACAAATCATGAAGCTCACAAGGTAAAACACGTTTTTCAATATATGATTAATGGGTTTCATCGACCTAATTTTATAGTTGATGTTTCAGAAACGATTGAAGTCAAAAGGGCAGCTTTAGAAGTTTATGAAAGTCAATTTACTCCCGGACCAGATGGTGTAGTTACGCCTTTAACAAACGACTATGTAAATAGCGTAATTGCAAGAGAGAAAATTTTTGGAAAAGAAGCCGGAGTGCCATATGGGGAAGGGTTTATGAGTAAGAGACCACTCCTATTAAATGCAGATTGGTTAGTTTAAGTAGAAATGAAGAAGTTTAGGAGAGATAAAATGAAATTAAAAATTGGGATTACATGTTATCCTTCAGTAGGCGGTTCTGGTGTGATTGCAACTGAGCTAGGAAAGTTATTAGCAGAACTAGGACATGAAATTCATTTTATTTCATCAAGTATGCCGTTTCGTTTAAATAAAGTATATCCTAATATTTATTATCATGCAGTTGAAGTAAATCAATATTCAGTTTTCCAATATCCTCCATATGATTTAGCATTGGCGAGTAAGATGGCTGAAATTGCAAACCGTGAAAAATTAGATATTTTACATGTACATTATGCGATTCCGCATGCAATTTGTGCTGTTCTAGCAAAACAAATGATTCATCATGATATTAAAATTGTAACGACATTACATGGTACAGATATAACTGTTCTTGGTTATGACTCATCTTTAACAGAGTTAATTAAGTTTGGGATTGAAAAATCAGATGTTGTAACTGCGGTCTCAAATGATTTAATACGTCAAACAGAGGAATTAGTTAACCCTGATAAAGAAATACAAACTGTGTATAATTTTATTGATGAACGAGTGTATTACAAAAGAAATTGTCGGGCATTAAAAGCAGAGTACGGGATTAAGGAGCATGAAAAAGTCATTATACATATTTCTAATTTCCGACAAGTTAAACGAACAAAAGATGTAGTAGATGTATTTAACTTAGTTAGAAAAGAAATTCCATCCAAGTTACTATTAGTTGGTGATGGTCCGGAAATCTCAAGTTTATGTAAATTAGTAAGAGAGCTAGGTATTGATGATGATGTCTTATTTTTAGGAAAGCAAGAGAATGTTGAAGAGTTACTTTCAATGAGCGATATAAAATTACTTCTTTCATCAAAAGAAAGCTTTGGTTTAGTTTTACTTGAGGCGATGGCTTGTGGAGTTCCATGTATCGGTACTAGAGTTGGTGGGATTCCAGAAGTAATCGAACATGGAGAAAACGGATTTATTTGTGAACTAGGAGATATTGAACAAATCGCTTATTATACACTCAACTTATTACAAGATGAAGAACTATTTAAACGCATATCAAGTCGCGCGATTGAAATTGTAAAAGAAAGATTTCAATCAAATAAAATCGTTTCACAATATTTAGCTATTTATAATGAGTTATTAGGAATGAAATAATATGGATATTTTTGACAAAGCAAAGCCGATATTAGATAAATTAATAAAATATGGTTTCGAGGCCTATTTTGTCGGTGGATGTGTAAGAGATAAATTATTAAATAGAACAATTGGAGATATTGATATTGCAACTTCAGCTTTACCTGAAGAGGTTATGTCAATATTTCCAAAAACTGTTCCAACCGGATTACAGCATGGAACGGTTTTAGTTATACAAAATAGTGAGCCATATGAGATTACAACATTCAGAACTGAATCAACATATCATGATTTTCGTAGACCATCGGAGGTTACATTTGTAAAATCAATCGAAGAAGATTTAAAACGAAGAGATTTTACAATGAATGCCATTGCTATGACGACAAAAAATGAAATAATAGATCCTTTTAATGGTACAATTGATCTTTATGATGGATTAATTAGATGTGTCGGTGAAGCTAAGGAAAGATTTCAAGAAGATGCTCTTAGAATGTTAAGAGGTATACGGTTTGTAAGCCAATTAGATTTTCGTTTACATGATGAAACGTTTAATGCAATTAAATCATATAAACATTTAATTGAAAATATAGCAATTGAACGCATTTCAGTTGAAATAGAAAAAATGTTACTAGGAAAGTCGCCTAAAAAAGGCATCGGTCTATTAATACAAACAAATTTAGTAAATCATTTACCAAGCTTAAAAGAATATACAAGTCAGTTTAATGATCTATTAGATTTTCCTATTCAATCATTAAAAACCATTGAAGAGATTTGGGCGCTAATATTATATAAATGTAATTTTGATAACCCAGAACAGGTTTTAAGAAATTGGAAGATGTCGAATAATCGCATGAAACAAATATTAAAGGTTTATCATTTGTTAAATGAAACGAAAATTAAATGGAGCAATACAAAGTTATATCAAGTTGGATTGACGGATGCCATAAAATATGAGCGTTTACAATGTGTCATTGACAAGATCGATGCAAATGAATTGAATGAAGATTTATTAAAGACCTTATATAATCAATTACCGATTTATTCAAAGTCAGATATATGTATTACAGGTAATGATTTATTAGAATGGTCCCAATTAAAAGGTGGACCATGGTTGAAAGAAGTATTAAGTGAAATAGAATTTCAATTAGTAGAGAACCAGCTTGAGAATAACCAACTTGCTATTAAGGAGTGGTTCATAAATTGGCTTCAAAAGTAAAAGAAAAAATTATACAACTGTTTACGGAAAATAGTAATGAATATTTATCAGGTCAATTTTTGAGTGATGAATTAGGAATTTCACGTACTGCAATATGGAAATACATGAAAGAATTGCAAGATGAGGGAATTGAAGTTGAAGCAGTTAGGAAGGTTGGATATAAAATAACAGGCAAATCTGATCGATTAACTCCAACGGATATTCAGCTTGGTTTAGAAACAAAAAAATTTGGCAGAAATGTCGTATACCATGAAGAAACTAATTCAACACAAACGATCGCTAATGAATTAGTGCTAAATGATGCTCCAGAAGGTACGATCGTTTTGGCAGAGCGTCAATTATTAGGTAGGGGTAGATTACAAAGAAACTGGTTAACTTCAGATGGAAAAGCTATTGCAATGAGTGTGATCCTTAGACCAGCTATTTCACCTAGAGTAGCACCTCAGCTTACATTACTAACGGCTGTAGTCATTGCTTCAGCCATTGAAAAAGTGACCGGTTTACATCCCAATATAAAATGGCCAAATGATATTTTAATCAATAATAAAAAAGTTTGTGGAATCTTAACTGAAATGCAAGGTGACGCTGATTGCATTAAAAGCGTTGTCATAGGTATTGGAATTAATGTAAATCAAGTTGAGGAAGATTACCCATTAGAACTGTCAGATATCGCTACATCATTACGTATTGAAAAAGGACAAACCTTTATGAGAGCGAATTTAATTCAAGCTATTTTAGCTGAATTTGAAAAGTTCTATGAAATATTTTTAGAAAAAGGGTTTAAACCGATTAAAATTTTATGGGAAAGCTATGCAATTTCATTAGGGAAACAAATAAAAGCCACAACTTTAACCGAAGAAATTGTCGGTAATGCTATTGGAATTACGGATGAGGGCCAATTATTGATTGAAGACCACTTAGGTAATGTTCATACAATTTATTCAGCGGATATTTCGATAAATAAATAATGTAATATGAAATAAAATAACTCTCTTTATATTTTTGAAAGAGAGTTATTTTATTTGCTGTATAATAGTCACGTATATTTGTAAATAATACCAAGTTTTTTCTTTACTTAATTGCTATTCTTACTATAAACTGTATTGGAAGGGTCGCGACTTTCGCTGATACTTCATGGGTGGTATCTGAATAGGGTTAATCAATCTTTAGTATCCTAAGAAGAACTACACCAGGTTTTAAAAAATCAATTCTAAAAATGTGTCTGCCTTGATCCTATAAGGACTGGGACAGAGGAATGAGACGGTTTACAATTTTCCTTTGTTCTCTTTTGAGCAAAGTTTTTTTATTGTAACCCCCATTTCCTCTCATTTAAAAGGAGGAAAAAAGATGAAAACAACAAAAGATTTTTTAAACATGAAACAAAACAATGACCCAATCGTCATGATCACTGCTTATGATTACCCTTCAGCACTATTAGCAGAAGCTAGTGAAGTAGATATGATTTTAGTCGGTGACTCACTTGGGAATGTTGTCCTAGGATATGATTCTACAATTAAGGTTACTGTAGACGACATGATTCATCACTCAAAAGCAGTTAAACGCGGGGCAAAAAATACGTTTATTGTGACAGACATGCCATTTATGTCTTACCACTTTTCAAAAGAAGAGGCTTTACGTAATGCATGCCGCATTATGCAAGAAGGTGATGCGCACGCTGTTAAGGTTGAAGGCGCAGATGAAAATGTTTTAGAAGTGATTAAAGCATTAACAATCGCAGGAGTACCAGTTGTAGCTCATTTAGGATTGACTCCTCAATCTGTAGGTGTATTAGGTGGGTATAAAGTTCAAGCACGTGACTCTGAAAGTGCGATGAAATTGTTTAACGATGCAAAAAAATGTGAAGAAGCAGGAGCATTTGCAATCGTACTTGAATGTGTACCAAAGCAAATTGCAAAGGATATTACTAAGGATCTTTCCATTCCAACAATCGGAATAGGTGCTGGTGTTGATACAGATGGTCAAGTACTTGTTTACCATGATTTAATAACATATGGTGTTGGTCGAGTAGCGAAGTTTGTTAAACAGTATGCAAATGTATCTCCAACAATTGAAAATGCAATTGCTTCATATGTACAAGAAGTTAAAGCTAGACAATTTCCAGATACAAAACATTCGTTTACGATGAAGGAAGAACAGTTAAAGGCATTATACGGGGGAAGTTCGCAATGAAAGTGTTTCACACAATAAATGATTTAAGAAATGAATTAAAAATTCACAGAAAAAATGAAAAATCGATTGGATTTGTACCAACAATGGGGTTTTTACATGAAGGCCATGCATCATTATTAGAAGAAGCTAGAAGAAATAATGATATCGTCGTTTTAAGTATTTTTGTTAATCCGACTCAATTTGGTCCTAATGAAGATTTTGATCGATATCCAAGGGACTTTGAAAGAGATGAAAAAGTTGCACTAAATGCTGGTGTAGATTGCCTCTTTTATCCAACAGTTGAAGAAATGTATCCAAATGAATTAAAATCAACAATGAAAGTAACAAAACGAGTAGATGTCCTTTGTGGTGAAAAAAGACCTGGACATTTTGATGGTGTTGCATTAGTTGTAACAAAATTATTTAATATTGTTCAACCAGACCAGGCTTATTTTGGATTAAAGGATGCTCAGCAAGTCGCTGTAATTGAAGGTTTAGTTGAAGACTTTAATATTCCTGTAAAAATTAATCCAGTTCCAACTATTAGAGAAGAAGATGGATTAGCTAAAAGTTCTAGAAATGTCTATTTAACAGATAAAGAAAGACAAGAAGCACCAGTTCTTTATAAAAGTTTACAAAAAGCGGTTGAAGATATAAAAAATGGGAATTTAAATCCAGATCAACTGCAACAAAATATTATTTCGACAATTCAAAGCGAAACATCTGGAACAGTAGATTACGTAAGTATTTATTCTTATCCAGATTTAGAGCCTATAAATAAAATAAATGGAAAAGTAATTATTGCTTTAGCAGTAAAATTTTCTAATGCTCGCTTAATCGATAATATTTTAATTTCTATTTAAGGATTGAACAACTAGGGGGAAATGACATGATTCGCACAATGATGAGAGCAAAACTTCATAGAGCTACAGTTACAGAAGCTAATTTAAATTATGTTGGAAGTATTACAATTGATCAAGATTTAATGGATGCTGTAGATGTACTTGAAAACGAAAAAGTTCAAATTGTAAATAATAATAACGGTGCACGACTTGAGACATATGTTATTCCAGGAAAACGTGGAAGTGGTGTAATTTGTCTTAATGGTGCAGCGGCTAGATTAGTCCAAGAAGGCGACAAAGTAATTATTATTGCATATGGTCAGGTAGAGGAAGAGAAACTGGATCAACATGAACCAAAGATTGCTATTTTAAATGATGCAAATGAAATTGTTGAAATGATTGGCAAAGAAATTGCAGGTACAGTTAAGTAATAGTCAATTTTTGAATATCGAAGCAAGGAGTTACTTGCTTTAGGATCAAAAGTATTTAACAGACAAGTGAAACATCGAAAGAAACGAGCTTTTGAGGGCAATTTGAAATCCCCTTCTTTAGGGGATTTTTTTGTTGGTTGTATTGTTTAATCTGTTTATGCAAAATAATATCTATATAGAGAATTTGGAGGTGGCAAAATATGAATAAATTTGTGGTCGTTGACTTAGAAACAACCGGAAATAATAATAGAGGTCAAGATCGAATTATTCAAATTGCAGCCTTTTTATTGGAAAGTGGAGAAGTTATTGAACAGTTTTCAAGTTTTATTAATCCAAATATGAATATTCCAACCTTTATTTCCGAACTAACAGGGATATCAGATGAAATGGTTCAATATGCTCCTCAATTTGAACAAATAGTTGAAGAATTATACCCGATGTTTAATGACGCCTATTTTGTTGCACACAATGTTCATTTTGACTTAACATTTTTGCAAAAAGAATTTGAGCGGATTGGTTTACCAAAAATTTCTCCGTTAGCCATTGATACAGTGGAGTTAACAAGAATTTTATATCCAACATTAACTAGTTATAAATTATCTGATTTAGCAAAAGTTTTTAATATACAACATGAAAACCCTCATCAAGCTGATAGTGATGCGGAAGTAACTGCCGAATTATTAACAATTTTATTAAAAAAACTTGAGAGCTTGCCATATGCATCATTAAAAATATTAGAAAAACTTAGCACTAGTTTTAAAAGTGACATTACATACTATATTTCGGATCTACTTCAAAAGCAATCTGAATCATTTTCAAATGAATCTGTTGATTATGAAGAATTTAGACGAATAGCTCTTAAAAAAAGAAGCTTTAGTTTACCCCAAGAGGAAGAAGATTTCGTAGAATTTGACGAGCATCTCAAACGTGATCTAGTAGATCAGATGGCTGTGGAAATTCCAAATTTTATAAAAAGAGATGAACAGTTTGCATATATGCACGATGTATTCGATGCATTTAGCCAAAATAATATTCTCTTAGCTGAGGCTGGAACAGGTGTAGGTAAGACATTTGGTTATTTAATTCCATCAGCATTTTTCTCAAAACAATTTGGCAAACAAGTGGTCATCAGCACAAGTACCATCTCGTTACAAAAACAATTACTTAAAAAACATATAAAAACAATTGAAAAAATAATTCCATTTCAGTTGAAAATAGCTTCAATTCAAAGTAAAAGAAATTATCTATGTCTGCAAAAATTTGAATATATTGTAGGCGAACAATTTGATGATAATTACGATAGTATTTTATCGAAGGCTATGATAACAGTTTGGTTAACTGAAACTGAAAATGGAGAATTAGATGAATTATCACTTCCTTCAGGTGGCTTACATTTATGGGATCGTGTATGTTGTAACGAAGAAAGTGAAAATAAAAGAACAAATCCTTGGTTTCATAAATGTTTTTATCAAAAAGCTAAAAATCAATTAATGTTAGCCGATATAATTATTACAAACCATGCTTATTTATTGTCTACTTTAAAAAATAAAGATCACTTAATTAATTCTGTCAAAACGATTGTAATTGATGAGGCACATGCTCTTGAGGAGACAGCATCAAAAACTTTTGGAATCACTTTTTCTTGCTTAAAATATTATCAATATTTAAGTAGATTAAGTACTACTGATAGTAATGAACTTGTACACCGATTATATAAATTTGATGAGGGAATACCAAATCGTGAAAAATGGTGGAAGAAAGTTGATCATTTAGTAAAAGAAATAAAGTATGAATCAGAAGAGTTATTTAGGTTATTACGTGATTTTATTTTAAGTAAACAAAATGAACTTGATAAAGAAAACATTAGACAGTCAATTACACTAAGTGATAAAAATACTGCAAGCCAAAATTGGAAAGTTATACAAGAATGTGCAAATAGATTAATTCATGTGAATAATACTTTATTCACGGGTTGTGAGCAATATTTGAATTTAATTGAAGATAAAAAGGTATCAGCGTTTCATCGTTCAATCGTTTCGGAGTTTAAAATGATTATTGAACAACTAAAAAGCATGAAAAATGGTCTTTATGAAATATTATTCGATAAAAATGATCATTATATTTGCTGGATGGACACTGAAGCAAAAGGCTCATTTCATACAACAATGCTTTATTGTGAGAAAGTTGAAAATGCAGATTTAATACAAAATTATTTAATTAGTGGAAGAAATTCAATTGTACTAACATCCGCTACAATGTCGATTGATTCATCATTCTCATTTATAAAGTCATCATTAGGAATTAGTGAAAATATCAATGTCATTGAAAAAATATACCCAGTCCCAAATGATTTTGCCCAGGGGATGAAAGTGTATATTCCATCAGATTTAATGGGAATAAAAGAGATTACACAAGAAGAGTATGCATTACAAACTTCGAATACAATTCGCAAAATTGTTTCGGAAATAAAAGGTAGAACATTAGTTTTATTTACAGCTTTTGATTTATTAAAACAGACTTATGATCTATTAATACAAGATTTAGGCTCTCTGAATTCATCTGTATTAGCTCAAGGTGTTTCTCCTGGAGGAAAACAAAAGTTAATAAAACAGTTTTTACAATCTAAACAAACAATTTTATTAGGTACGAACACTTTTTGGGAAGGAATTGACCTACCTAATGAAGAATTAGATTGTTTAATCATTGTACGCTTACCGTTTACTAACCCTGAAAAGCCTATGTTTATTGCTAAATCAAATTTATTAAAAAAAGCTGGAGAAAATTCTTTCTCAAGTTTGGCTTTACCATTAGCAGTATTTAAGTTTAGACAAGGTTATGGTCGTCTAATTCGAAATGAAAAAGATCAAGGTTCATTATTTGTTTTAGATAATCGCATAATAAATACTAGTTATGGATCAGAATTTTTAAAGTTAATCCCGAAAAACAAAATAAAAATTAATTCAATTAATGAATTATTAAAAGATTTTTAGTAGTTTTTCAAAATTTAGCATGAGAATAGTAGGGGATTTAAGGTTAGACGTGTGGTATAATGACATAAATTGTAATGTATTTATAATACATTTTTAGGAGGAGCAACATGAATTCAAATATTGAAGTATTATCAACAACAAAAATTGAATATACTAGAGATTTATACAAAATTGTTGATAGTTTAAATCGTACTTTAAAAGAAAAAGATTTAATGTTTGGAATTGCACTTGATAAAGAAGATCAAGAATATGCGGTATTTACAATTTATCGAACATAAATGAGGTATATATGAAAAAATGGTTAGTCATCCTTGGATTAAGCATCATTTTTCTTTCATTATTTTTAATCGCCACATATCAATCATCAATTTCAAAGCTAAATGATGATAAAAAACATGCCGAAGAACTTGTTTTAAATCAAGGGTATTTAAAATCTGTGGAAACATCTGATTATTTCCATGGAAAAGAACAAGCGATCGTTGTAAGTGGTAAAGATGATGCAAATAATGAAATGATTGCGTGGGTACAGGATGGAGAAGTTATTACACGAAAGAAAAGTGAAGGATTGTCTCAAAAACAAATCATTGACAAAGTAGTCAGTGAGAGAAACCCAAGAAAAATACATAAAGTAAAGTTAGGAATAGAGAACAAAATACCACTTTGGGAAGTAGTATATATAGACCAAAATGGCCGATATAATTTTTACTACGCTGCTTTCGAAAATGGAGAGCTTTTAAAACGTTATAGTATTTAGGGGGAAATTAACAAGATGAAACTAGCAAAAAGAGTAAGTGCACTAACACCATCTACAACACTAGCTATTACAGCAAAAGCAAAAGAGATGAAAGATCAAGGAATTGATGTAATAGGATTAGGAGCAGGTGAACCTGATTTTAATACACCAGTTGAAATTATTGAAGAAGCTTATTCAGCAATGCTTAAAGGCCAAACTAAATATACTCCTTCAAACGGTTTACCAGCTTTAAGAAAAACTATTTGTGATAAGTTATTGAAAGATCAAGGATTAACTTATTCTCCAGGAGAGGTTGTTGTAACAAATGGTGCAAAGCATGCACTTTACACACTTTTCCAAGCGATTTTAGATCCAGGTAACGAAGTAATTATTCCGACACCATACTGGGTAAGCTATCCTGAGCAAGTTATATTAGCAGAAGGTGTACCAGTATTTATTGAAGGGTATGAACATCAACAATTTAAAGTAACACCTGAACAAATCGAAGCGGCGATTACAGAGAATACAAAAGCGATCATTATAAATTCACCAAGTAATCCAACTGGTATGATTTATAATGAGCAAGAATTAAAAGCAATCGGAGAAATTTGTTTAAAACATGATGTATTAATCGTATCTGACGAAATTTATGAAAAATTAGTATATGATGGTGCAAAACATGTTTCAATTGCTTCATTAAGCCCAGAGCTTAAAGAGCAAACGATTATTATCAATGGTGTATCAAAATCTCATTCAATGACAGGATGGAGAATTGGTTATGCAGTTGGTAATAAGGAAATAATTAATGCTATGACAAATCTTGCTAGTCACTCTACTTCAAATCCGACTACAATGGCTCAAATCGCTACGATTAAAGCATATGAGTTAGGTGATGGTCCTGTTGAAGAAATGAGAGTAGCGTTTGAAGATCGTTTAAATAAAACGTACGAGCGTTTAATTTCAATTCCAGGATTTAGCTGTGTTAAACCGAATGGTGCATTTTATTTATTCCCAAATGTGACTGAGGCAGCTAAAATGGCTGGATATCAAAATGTAGATGAATTCTCTACTGAATTACTTGAAAAAGCTAATGTAGCGGTAATCCCTGGTTCAGGATTTGGTTCTCCTGATAATATCCGCCTATCATATGCAACATCTCAAGTACAGTTAGATAAAGCTTTAGAACGCATTGAGCAATTTATGAAAGCAAGTATTTTAAGTTAATTTCAATCAGTTGGAAACTCATATTTTTAAATACTGAAGCTAAGCATATGCTTAGCTTTTTTCAATAAATTTTATGTATGAATTTTAAACACCACTAGAAAAAAGCATTTCATCTTTATTAAACAGACGATATCCTTAATTAAATAATTTATTAGTTGGTTTTTTAAATACTAAATAGATATACTAAAATAGAGGTGTGATTTACATGCCTCTATTTATTTTTATTTCACGAGTTTTCTTTAATGTATATTTTATGTAATCATGCTATACTATGCTAGAGGTGTTCGAAGTGAATAATAATAGCATTCTAAACTGGATTCAATTTGGGAATACTAGTATTCCAAATATACTTCTCAGTCATTATTCTTCTTTAAGCATAAATGAAGAAGAACTAGTCATGATTCTACAGCTTTACTCTTTTCAACAACAAGGTCATACGTTTCCAACACCTACTCAATTAGCAAAGATTATGTCAATAAATGAACAAAAATGTATGGAAGTTATTCGAGAACTTCTTAAAAAAGGTTTATTAGAAATTACGGAAGAAATTGACCATCAGAATTTACGATGTGAGGCATACTCACTTTCTCCGTTATGGTTAAAATTAGTTGATTTGACCCAAAATGGTCAACAATCAAATGAAAAACATACGATTCCTTCAATTATTGAACAAGAAGAGGAATCAATTTACTTAGTATTCGAAAAAGAATTTGGTAGATTATTGTCTCCTTTTGAGATTGAAACTTTAACAATGTGGATGGACCAAGATGATCATAATGAAAAACTAATAAAAACTGCACTTAAAGAAGCAGTTATAAGTGGGAAATTAAATTTTCGTTATATAGATCGTATTCTTTTTGAGTGGAAGAAAAATGGAATAAAGCAAGTAGACCAAGCAATGAATTATAGTAAGCATTTTAGAAAAAAAGAAACAAGAGAACCACAAAACGAAACAAAGTATACAGGATCAATTCCTTTTTATAATTGGCTTGAAAAATAAAGCGAGGACATGCTCCTCGCTTTATTGTGTAAAAAATATACAAAAATTTGATTTTCAGACTGTCTGAAAGCGTTTGTCTTTCGAGGCGTGAAGCTTGGTGAGGAGCGGAGTTACCTTTAAATGGTAATGAGCACCGCAGACAGGCGAAACAACGAAGAAAGCGAGCGCTTGACGGGCAGTCTGAAGCGAGGACATGCTCCTCGCTTTTGTTTAGTAAGGAGTGTTTTGAAATGATGAATAAACAACAAATAAATGAGGTTCTTAATACAATTGGTGATATGTTCCCCGATGCACATTGTGAATTAAACCATAAGAATCCGTTTGAATTAGTAGTAGCGGTTGCTTTATCCGCTCAATGTACTGATGTTTTAGTAAATAAAGTGACAAAAAATCTATTTGAAAAATATAAAGAACCACAAGATTATTTAAATGTTTCTTTAGAGGAATTACAAAATGATATTCGCTCAATTGGACTTTTCAGGAACAAAGCAAAAAATATCCAAAAATTAAGTGAAATGATTATTAATGAATTTAATGGAGAAGTTCCACGTACAAGAGAAGAGCTCGTAAAATTGCCAGGTGTTGGTAGAAAGACTGCTAATGTAGTAATGTCAGTCGCATTTAACATTCCAGCAATCGCAGTAGATACTCATGTTGAAAGGGTTTCAAAAAGATTAGCTATATGCCGTTGGAAAGATTCTGTTTTAGAAGTAGAAGAGACATTAATGAAAAAAGTTCCAATCGAGGACTGGGGAGTAACTCATCATCGACTCATATTTTTTGGTAGATACCATTGTAAAGCCCAAAGGCCGAGTTGTGAGGTATGTCCTTTACTTGATCTGTGTAGAGAAGGAAAAAAACGAATGAAAGTGAAGAAAGTAAATGACAAATAATATTTATAAGGATTTTATTGTTGCGCCATTTTATAAAGACAATGGTAATGAACACAAAATGAATGAAGAAATTAAAATTAAAAATAAACCGTTTTTTTATGAAAGCATTCAGATTCTAGATAATGAGAGCTTTAACATCCCGAATGAAAGTGATGAAATTATTAAAGAGATGTTTAATGAATGGAAAGAGGAATCTGAACACATTTCTAATTACTTTAAACAACGGAATCGAAAACTTGCAAGTGAGCCGATGATAAGAGGGTTAGCTAATTTTATATCAATTCTTACATGGATTAATGGCCAAATGCTGCTTAATTTAAATAATTTATTACTTGAGTTAGATAAATTAAAAATAAAGCCAATTAATTTAGACGAGCGTATTAGTTTTTTATTAAATCAACCAGATCACTATCACTCATTCATTCAACTTTCGGGTTTATATACAGAGTTAGAAAAGCTTTATTATAAGCAAAAAATAACCTCCTCAAAATGAGGAGGCTTTTTTAGATTTAGAGATAATTGGTTATACTTAGGCTCCAATGTTTAGATTAGTTACATAGAAAAACCTCCTCAAAAAACGAGGAGGTTTTTAATTTATGCAATAATATTACGTTCCAACTTATTAAATCGATTATTTGAGTATGAATCTGAGTTATACGAAGTTGGATTCGTATTAGTTGGTTTTGATGGTTTAGTTGGTTTTGTTGGATCTGGCGTAGTAGGTGGTGTAGTAGGATTTGTATTACCATCTCCAGTTCCGCCACCATTGCCATCACCTGTACCAGTACCTGTGCCGTCACCAGTACCAGTACCCGTGCCGTCACCAGTACCCGTGCCGTCACCAGTACCAGTACCAGTACCCGTGCCGTCACCAGTACCCGTGCCCGTGCCGTCACCATTACCGTTACCGTTACCGTTACCATTGCCATTACCGTTGCCATTACCGTTGCCATTACCATTGCCATTACCGTTGCCATTACCGTTGCCATTACCGTTGCCATTACCGTTGCCATTACCGTTGCCATTACCGTTACCATTGCCATTATTATCAGCTGGTGGGGTAGTAGGCTCTTGGGTAGTAGTTAAATCGACTGTAACAGTAACCGCAGCACTCTTAGTATCGCCATTAGTTGCCACGATCGTAATTTTTACTTTGTTTCCAGCTACGATACCATTAATTTTTGCAGATGTTCCATTTACTTTTTGAGTTTGGCCTTTAACACCGTTAATATCATAGTTTACTTCAAAAGTAGTAGAAGCAAGTAAGTTAGAAGGATACTGCCAATTTAACGAAACACTGCTAGTTTTTTCATCATATTTCGCTGTAACACCTTTAGCTGGATCTAATGTATCTGGCGTTGGTAGATCATCCATTTTTTCGCCTCTAATATATAATTCGTCTTGTACTTTTACAACTGAACTTGGTTTATGGAACTCTGAAGAAGGATCAGCTGTTGCTGCTAACATATCTCTAGCAATATATTTAGCTATATTTGTTGATGTTTTACTTAAATAATGACCTTGTTTATTTTTCTCATACCCAGTCCACACTGAAATAGTTACATCTGGAGTATAACCAACAAACCAACTATCACGAGTTGCGTTTGAAGGGAAGCCATATTTGTCTTTTACTTCTTGTGGGTAGTTTGTAGTACCAGTTTTACCTGCCATATCAAGTCCAGGTACATTAGCTCTACCACCCGTACCACCTGGAGCTTTAACAACGTCACGTAGCATATCTGTAATCATATATGCAGTGTAATCGCTCATTGCTTGTTTTGGTTCAGGAGCTAATACTTTTTCAGTTTTATCTTGATAGATTATTTTTGTAACAGCATGTGGTTTTATATATACACCGCCATTACCGAAGGCTGCATATGCACCTGCCATATCCATCGCAGATACACCTGTAAATCCACCGATTGCATGAGACTCATAAAAACTGTCCTTTTGGAAGTTAAATCCAAGTCCGTTACCAAATTCACGTGATTTATCTAATCCAACTTGCTGCATTGTTTTTAATGCAGGAATATTTCTTGAACCGATTAACGCCTTACGAATCGATAATTTACCTTTATATGATTTATCAGCGTTTCGAATAGGTGTCCCATCAGAATATTGATATGGCTCATCAACAAGTTGATGATTAGTAGACCATTTTAAATATTGTATCGCAGGACCATAGTCTAGGATTGGTTTAATAGTTGATCCAGGTTGTCTTTTAATATCTGTTGCAAAATTTAGACCACCACTTGTTGTGTTTCTTCCAGCACCTACAGCTTTAATTTCACCTGTTTTAGTATCAGTTAATACAAAACCAGTTTGGAAATCATCACTTGGATAAAAATCAGATCCACGATTAATGATTTCATCTGCTTTAGCTTGCGCTTTTGGATCTAAAGTTGTTTCAATTGTTAATCCATCTGTATTTATATCTGCATCACCGTATTTTTTTACCTCATCCATAACGACATCAATGAATGCTTGATACTTTGTTTGACCACTTTCATGAACTTTAACTATTGATTTCTCTGGAATTGCTTTTGCATTAGCATATTGTTCATTTGTTATATATCCATATTTTTTCATCTGGCTTAAAACAACATTTCTTCTAGCTTCTGATTCAGCCGGATGTTTTGCTGGATTGTAGTTATTTGGACTTTGTACCATACCAGCAAGTGTAGCTGCTTCAGGTAATGTGATTTTTGATAAATCTTTACTAAAATATGTTTCACTTGCTTTTGCTACACCATAAACTCCACGGCCTTTTAAACCATTTGAGAAGTAAACTTTATTTAAATACATTTCTAAAATTTGTTGTTTAGAATATTTTTGTTCAAGCTGGAATGATAAATACCATTCTTGTACTTTACGTTTAATTGTTTTTTGTGGAGACAAGAATGAGTTTTTGACAACTTGTTGAGTAATCGTACTACCACCTTGTGATCCAAATCCACCAGTAATATTGGCTAAAACTGCGCCAAGCACACGGCGGATATCAACACCTTTATGTTTATAAAAACGTACGTCCTCAGTAGCAATAAATGCATCTTCTACTACTTTAGGAATCTCGTTATATGAAACTTTCGTTCTTTGTTCAGTTCCTAGCTCAGCAATAACATTCCCATTTTTATCTAGTATCGTAGACGATAAAGGTACTTTAAGCTTTGATTCATCAAGTTTAGGTGCATCACTTACTAAATAATAGAAAGTTCCAACTCCCCCAAGAATACAAAGTACAGCTAAAGTTAATATTGATAAAGTAATCTTTTTCCATAAACCTTCACGTTTTTTTGGTTTGACATTTGAAGGCTTTTCCATTTCCATTTGTTTTCGTTCTTGTCGTGAACTATACTCTTTTGCCATTTTTTTGTTTCTCCTGCCTTTCAAATGAACTTAATGAAATTATTAAAATATTAAATTACAAAAAGTTCATCGATACATTTTAAGTAAGGAACAATGATTGGATAACTTGGTTTAAGTAATGTTCCATACTCTTTGCATTCTTCTCTAGAAATTGATTTTCTTCCACCATCTGTTTGCCTTTTCCAAAAGGTAAGAATATCAGTTGCTTTCATAAAATAAATTTCATTATATAATGAAAATTTTAATATGACAAACGAAATTCCACCATGATTCAGTACATTTTCCATATGCTCTATTTGGTGTAAATGGAAATTTTGTAAAGGAAAACTAGTTTTATTATTGGTTTCCTTAGCTTCAAAATCAATATACTTCCCTTTATAGATGCCATTATAATCGGTAGTTGATGGTTGCTTAAAATAGGCTTCTCTAATGACTGCAGCACTTCTTTTTGGATAGTCTACTTTTACGATTTGTACAGGTGTTGGTTTTTTATGTATGTTTGCGATGTTATTTGATAAATAATACGTATTAGTAGCATTTAAATCATCTTCAAGGGACATTCCGCGATTACTATAAGTATTATTTGATTTTACTTGCATTTCGTTATTTTTTTGATTTTTTTGAACTACATTATTTCTTCGATTTGGGTAACTTATTGTCATAAAACCAACTCCAACTTAATTTACATACAACTCGTATTATAGCACTAAAACAGATGTTCGTGTAAAAAAATACCAGATTGCTTGGGGTGAGTCAATGAATGCAAACCATGAAAGCTGGAAAGGTTTCATAAAAAAAAGAAGGGAAGCTCAAAATTTATCACAGGAAGAAGCAAAACTTATAGATTTAATAAAGAAAGAAACAGTAAAATATAATGCAGATAATATTTCCAGAACGATTGCATACCAAGAATATTTTTTAAGACAAAGTGAAATAGAGTGGTCTTTTCTTGCAAGTATGGTGTCGCGTAATGCAGGCTATAACATGACTGATTTGGAAAACGAATTATTCGTTAATGGTTTAAGTGTAAAACAAAGAAAACAGCTTTTTATGACATATGAACGGGCAAATTGGATTATTTTTTTAGATGCATTCCCACAATTGCTTCTATTTGAATATTCAAGAGTGAAAAATAAACCATTATTTTATTTATTGAAATATTTTTCAGTATCTAGTTTTATGGAAATTGAATGGGAGAAATATTGGACGGATCGTGATAAGAAAAGACTAGTTTATTCATTGATTATTAATGAACAAAATATGATTGAAAGACCAGTCATTCAAAATAAATTTTTTAAAAGTGAAGTTTTTAATTCTTTAGCATTTAAACTACAAGAACAATTAAAACTTAGTTATGTTATATTTCCAACTAGAAATGGTGAACTTTATGGACTTGGTGTTTACCAATTTGAAGATTTAACGAAAAGGATTCAAATTGGTAAACGATTATATTCAATTTTATTTCATGAGGACTTACACAATGAATTTATCGATTTTGCTAAGCATACTATACACACAGGCAGTAGAAATGATTATGAAGGGTTAGTTGGAATTACAAGTTCAAATAATCCGAAATTAAGAGATGTTTATCCAATAATTCCTCACACGAGAACGATTGAGGATGATTGGTATACAAATAGTAAAATTTTAAATGAATGGTATGAATATGAGGAAGTTATTAATGGAGATAGTTTTAAGCAATCTTTTTTAATAAAGCAAGAGCTGCTTGGTTCATTGTTAAAATTGAAATCGATCTTTCAATAAAAATGTTAGCTTTTTTCTCTTGATGTTGAAAAACAATCTTATCAATAATAATTATCAAATTTTCGTAAAAGGAGTAGNNCTGCGGGGTCTCAGCCTTCCTGCATATCCCATAGGAGTCGAGCATCCCTCCATTCCAATCAACTAATTCATCAAAAGAAGTCTGTGATAAGAACATAATTTAATATCCTTTACTTAGTGTAACAGTTTAAAAATCAGTTTTTAAGTCGCTTGAGATTGAACATCAACCTATAAACTAATCATTTAAAACGATATACCTAAAATTTGCTCTTTATATTTTTAATTTCCTAAAAAACAATTACTATAGTTTGTTGGTATATTAAAACTTTTGAAGCACATGAACATTTAATATGGTTAATAACTATAAAAAAAAAAATTTAACATCAATACTATCCCAAAATTTTGTTATACCTATAGACAGTTTTATATTTCAACACCCTGAGAAAAAAAAGCTAGCACACAAATGCTAGCTTTTTTTTTTTTAATCGATTTTTCAATAGAAAGAATGTTAATCAAATTCGAGTAGTTCCCTATGTTTATGTAGCTGGGAAATTAGGGCCATCTAATTTTGGATTACCAGTTTGCTGATTTTTACTTTTTTCTTGTTTTTTCTTTTTTTCATTTTTGTTTTTTGCCATTTGAAACACCTCCATGTAATATACCTTTCCCATTTCTGTTCCACGTTACAAGTTTTTTTGTCGAAATTATAGACGAAAATAACTTTATTCACTTTGTTTAGCGAAATAGTTCTAGTTTTGTCACTAGGGAAGGAGGTAGATGAACTATTGTTGAATTTATCTTGTAAAGAAAATTTAGAAAATTAGGAAGAGGAGTTGAACTGTATGGAGTTAATTCAAAGAGAAGATTTTTTTCGAGCAATTGATGAATTTTTAAATGAGGTTGAATTTATTGAGCACTCCTTAGCTTTAAGAATTGATCAAAAATGTGATGAAGAAAAGAATTTACTTTTAAATAAGATCCAGTCAACAACAGTGCATCTTCATCATTTTGAAAAGAAAGTAAGTCAAGCAAAAGAGGGTGGTAGTTGGATATCAACACCATTTTTAGGAAGACAACTAGCATTTAATATTTAATAAATATAGATAAAAGTAAAACATATTTGTTTTGAATGAAGGGCTATTAGAATAATGGAATGAAATAAAGCGATACACTTTTACAATTTAGTAAATGTGTATCGCTTTATTTCTTATAATATTATATTTCCGATTACTAAATTGGTTTACAAGCGCCAAATAGTTCAAGTTCTTTAACTAATTCTCTGTAATGTTGAATAGTAACCTCACCATTTAGGTAATTTTGTTGTAAAAAGTCCATTAATTGATTAAAGTCAGTTGGTTCGAAACTTTTAGATGAAATAAACTTGCTCTTTAATTCTTGTAAAGTCATTATTACCCCTCCAACATTAAAATTTAATTAACAACTTGTATAACTAAATAAAATGTACCATAAATATTTAAAATTTAAATTTTTTTAAAAATTTAAACTTCCGACATATTATGACAAATAGCGCATATGATAATAGAAGTAACAGAATAGGCATTTGTAACATATTTATAAATGAGAAAACTTAAATGGATGTGAGAATATGAAATCTCAAATGTTTCCTCCAAATCATTCAGATAACAGCTTTGAATGGTTTAGAAAGCAAAATCAAATGATTGATGAGAATTTTAATTTTCCAGAAATGAATCAAATATCTAATGAAAATCAGCGTTACTATGGAAATACAATTCAACCTTTTTCCCAAAACCCTACTATGAATACACTACAACCACCAGTTCAATCACAACAAACTCAACATGCACTATCGACTCAACTAACACAACCAGTTCAACCAGCAACACAATCAACCCAATCAATCCAACAATCACAGATGATTGAGCCATCTCCTTATGGGGGATCATCAATTCAAACAGGTAGTTATGATCAAAGTCAAATCCAGTATGCAGCACCACAACACTTTTCGATGCAGCATCCTTCTGTTTCATATAACCAAGGGTATCAATACGATCCTAATTATTACGGAATGGTGCAAAACCAATATCCATATATGCAAACGTATCCTTCACAATTCGGTAATCAAACAAACTATTTAAGCAGCCCTCAAAATCACCAGTATTCAATGCAACCTCAACATGCTCAAATGTTACAACAAGGTCCATTTACAACTCCACCAATGTTTGCGCCTAGTACACCTTATCCAACTCAACCAAAAAAATTAAACCAACAAAATAATAATGGTCAATCTTTTCAGTTTTCATCAATATTAAATCAATTTAAAAATGGTTCAGGTTCATACGATGTCCCAAAAATGATGTCTACTGCGGGTCAAATGATGAATACGATGAATCAAGTAGGTGGACTATTTAAACAAATAGGGGTTTTATTCAAATAAAAAAGCCAGGATATCCTGGCTTTTTTACTTCTATACTATTAATCAGTTCTAGATAAAGAATGTACAAGCTTGTAGCGGTCTGCTCTGTATACAGTCAATTCGTACTCTAAAACTTTGCCACTTCTTAAATATGTTGTACGATAAATTGCCAATACGGGACAATTCGGCGGAATTTCTAATAATTGTGCTTCTTCTTCAGAAGGCATTCTAGCTTGAATCGATTGATCAGCATACTGAATAGGATCAGGAATATTGGCATTTACATAATCAAAGAATGATTTTTCCAAAACACTTTGATTTAGGTTTGGAGCTATATCGCATGACACGTGGATACTTTCAATCGACATAGGAATTGAGTCTGCTAAACGGACCCGCTTTATAAAATAAATAGGATCGTTTTCTTTTATCTTTAGTATATTGGATAACGCTTTATCGGAATTTAAAATATCAAATTGAACTAATCTACTACTCGGTTTTAAACCTCTCTCAATCATTTCTTCAGTGTAACTATTTAATCTACTAATTTTTTTTTCAACTTGTTGACGACTAACAAATGTACCTTTACCTTTTTGTCTGTATACAATTCCTTCTTGAACTAAATTGTTTAATGCTTGACGAACGGTCATACGAGAAATTTGGAATTTCTCTGAAAACTCTCTTTCTGATGGAATCAATTCATCAGCAGGGTATTCACCTGAGGCGATTTTACATTTTATGTATTCTAATAATTGATGATAAATTGGTATTGGGGAATTTTTGTTAATCATTTTTTACTCCTTGAATTGCATTAATTATCTATATTTAAAACGATTTCATAACTCATTTTAAAGGAATAAAGTGCTTTCGGCAATCATTGTGTATACTCGCAAAAATCAGAATATTTAAACTTTTAATCATTATTAATTTTATTGTTGTGAAATATGTTCAAACCTAATAAAATAAAAAAGTTGACATTAAAGTATATTTAGGATATTGGAGAGGATAATTTTGAACAAAATACTTTTTTTATTTTTTTTCACAATTACATTAACATTAATTATTTTTACGAGTTTTAAACAAGCTTTATATGTAATTTTATCATAAGATTTCGACGAAAAAATTTTAACAATAATATTCCTATCACAATAACTAATCTAAAAGGGAATAAAATATCCTCTATGAGCAGCAATCAAATATTGAAATATTGATCTTAAATTGGTCTTAATAGTTGATTACCACTAAGCTTATGACTACCATGTAAAGTTAAATATTAGATTCCCTCTATATAAATTTCTACATTTGAATATTATTTAAATAAATGATTTTAGCGAGATAAATTTATACTTACAATCTATATTTGTTACTAATTATTTGAAAAAATGCAGAGTATTTAATAAAATAAAATTTAATTTGTGGAAGAACTTTAAGTTCTTCCTAATTTATTATTGTGAGGTAATATGAAGATACTACTTATATCTGGTTATAAATCATTTGAATTAGGAATTTTTTCGAATAAACATGATGCAGTTAAGTACATAAAAAAAGCAATTAAAAATAAAATACTTTTATTTATAGATGAACTAGAATGGATTATTATTTCAGGGCAAATGGGTACTGAATTATGGGCCGCAGAGGTAGTATTCGAACTTCAACTTGATTATCCCGAATTAAAGTTGGGTATTTTTACCCCCTACGAAGAACAAGAGAAAAATTGGAATGAATCAAATAAAGAATATTATAATGAAATCTTAATTGGGGCGGATCACGTCGACTCAATTTCAAGAAAACCATACGAATCTCCAATACAGCTAAAAGCTAAAAATGAATTTTTAGTAAGTAAAAGTGACGGATGTATTTTATTTTACGATAATGAAAAAGAAGGTAGTCCTAGATATTTATATGATTTAGCATACAAGAAGAATGAACTATTTAATTATTCTGTAGAAATCATCACATTTGATGATTTACAAGTGATTGCAGATGAGTCATTTGAGAATGATGATAATAAATATAGGGAATTATAGAATAGATAATTGACAATTTATGAAGAGTTTGAAAAAATAGAAGGTAAATATTTCTAAATGTTTTGGGGTGACACACATGGAATCAACAAAAATAAAACTAAGTATAAAAGATATCCTAAATAAAGAATTTAAAGTTTCAATGCGAGGATATAATCAAGAGGAAGTGGATCAATACTTAGACAGTATCATTAAAGACTATGAATCGTTTCAAAATCAAATCGTAGCCCTACAACAAGAAAATGCAAAGTATAAAAAATTGTTGGAGGATCAAAAGAACACAGCTACACCTCCACCTTCACCATTTAATAATACGAATACGGATGTTCTAAAAAGATTATCAAATTTAGAGAAGCATGTTTTTGGTAGTAAACTATTCGAATAATTTTAACTTAATTTATATTTTAAGAAAGCATTGCAAACTTAAGTATAATTTACTATACTAATAAATGTTCGTTTCAATATGTTCGGGTAATCGCTGCAACGCTTGACGTTGTTGAGGAAAGTCCATGCTCGCACAGTCCTGCGATGGCTGTAGTGTTCGTGCCTATCGAAGTCATAAGATAGGGTAGCTGTGTAAACAGCTAACGGCAGGGAACGGACCTAAGTCCTTTACGGATATGGTTCTACTACCTTTAAAGTGCCACAGTGACGTAGTCCTCGAAGAAATGAGAGGAGTGGAACGCGGTAAACCCCACGAGTGAGAAACCCAAATTATGGTAGGGGAATCCTTTCAAAGGAATTGAACAGAGAAAGGGACAGATTATTCTGTAGATAGATGATTACCACCTAGTAGTACGAGGCGAGAGCCGCTTGTAGTACGAATGGTACAGAACATGGCTTACAGAACATATGAAATGATGAAACTGTTTAAAAACTCTTCATTCTATGGAGAGTTTTTTGTAATTTCGACGTAAATTGTTCATAATGAAAATAGGAATTAAAATGAAAATATGAAAAGAAAAGTTCATTCTTAGTTTGAATGAGATAGGTGGTTAAATTGGCGAAATATACATTAATTGCTACTGCTGCAATGGGGATCGAAGCACTGGTCGCTAGAGAAATAAAAAGCCTAGGGTTTGAAGATGTAGTAGTTGAAAATGGTCGAGTATTATTTAAAGCGGACGAAGCTGGAATTGTGAAAGCGAATTTGTGGCTTAGAACAGCTGACCGAGTGAAACTACGTGTTGGTGAATTTAAGGCAACCTCATTTGATGAATTATTTGAAAAAACAAAAGCCTTACCTTGGCATATGTTTATACCAAGAAACGGTCAATTTCCTGTGTTAGGAAAATCGCATAAATCAAAATTATTTTCAGTATCAGATTGCCAAGCAATCGTCAAAAAAGCAATTGTTGATAAATTAAAAACAATCCAAAATATTCAAGGTATGTTAATTGAAGATGGTCCATTATTTCGAGTGGAAGTCTCTATTTTAAAAGATATCGTAACATTAACGATTGACACTACTGGTCGTGAAGGATTACATAAAAGAGGATATCGTGTAGATCAAGGTGAAGCACCATTAAAAGAAACACTTGCGGCTTCATTAGTATTACTAACAAATTGGAATGCTGATTTACCTTTTGTTGATCCATTTTGTGGATCTGGTACTATTCCGATTGAGGCTGCATTAATTGGCCATAATATCGCTCCAGGATCGTTTAGAAGCTTTGCGTCTGAAGATTGGCATTGGATCGGGAAAAAAAGATGGAATGAAGCTAGACAGGAAGCAGAAGACTTAGCAAATTATGATCAAAAACTTGAAATAATCGGATCAGATATTGATCATCGAATGATTAATGTTTCAAAAGCGAATGCTGATGAAGTTGGATTATCAGATTCAATTGCTTTTAAACAAATGCAAGTAAAAGACTTTACTACTAAATCTGAGTATGGATATGTTGTCACTAATCCACCATATGGTGAGCGATTAAACGATCGACCTTACGTTGAAAAGTTATATTCAGATATGGGAAATGTTTTTACAAAATTAGATACATGGTCAGTGTATGTACTTACTAGTCATGAGGGATTTGAACAATTTTACGGTAAACCAGCAACAAAAAAACGTAAATTATTTAATGGTTTCATTAAAACTGACTATTATCAATACTTTGGAAAAAGACCTCCAAGAAGAATCGAAGAGTAAAAAGGTTAAAAGGGTGTTCCCAATGTCTATTTAGACGATTGGGGCACCTTTTTATTTATAATAACGTATTTCGTTAAAGTTTTTACGAACAAATCTTGAACAAAAATTGTATTCGTTATGTCATTATAAATTAATTGCAGGTACAATTCTAAATCCATGATTTTTTTCAAGTAAATGTGCAACATGCCAATTTGTTTCTGCAGTACTTTTATATTGAGTGACTAAATCATGAAATTCATCATTAGAGAAACTCTTCTCATGCTGAAGTAAATAAAGATCTCTTACAACACTTATATCATCGTTTGTATCAAAATTAGTTTGAATTAAAGAATATAAGTACAAATAAACACCTCCAAACTACCATTTTTATGATTATTTTATAGATTTCCCGATAATTCGAAAGTTATTGCCATTAGATAATTTTGAAATATAATCATTTTTCTTTTAAATGAAGAAAGATAATTTGTTACAATGAATCTTGAAAAATAAGCCAATTTAAAGGACTGATCTAAAATGAAAAAACTACGTATTGGAATGGTAGGATTAGGCAATATTGCACAAAAAGCATATCTACCAATTCTTACAAAAGAAGAAAACTGGGAATTTATTGGTGCATTTTCACCAAATAGAGAAAAACGTAAGAAAATATGTTCACAATATCGAATTAAAGATTTTGAAAGTTTGGAATTACTGGCAGAACAAAGTGACGCAGTATTTGTACATAGTGCAACTAGTTCACATTTTGAGGTAGTATCGTATTTATTAAATAAAGGCAAAGATGTATATGTTGATAAACCACTAGCAGCTACATTGCCAGAGTCTGAAAAATTAACTGAATTAAGTATTAAGCTAAACCGAAAACTTATGGTTGGATTCAACCGTCGTTTCAGTCCAATGTATGTGCAGGCAAAAGAACAGGCGAAGAATATCGCAGTAATTAGATTTGAAAAACATCGAGAGAATAAAATTGGGTCTAATTCATTCGAGTTTACGATGCTGGATGATTATTTACATTTAGTTGATACCATTAGATGGTTGGCAAATGGAGAAGTTAACTTGATAAATGGTAGAGTCAAACTTACTCATACGAATCAATTAGAGTATGCTACTCACCAATTTGAATCGATAGAAGGAACTTCTATTAATACAGTAATGCACCGGATGGCAGGAACAAATCTTGAGCGCTTAGAATTAATTACTGAAGGTTCTATTATAAGGGTAAAAAATATGAACAACTTTGAAGTAGAAAAAAATAACTCACTAAATAATTCGTTTTCATCATCATGGGACACAACATTAAAACAAAGAGGTTTTGAGGATTGTATTAACCATTTTATCAATTGTATATACTCTGATGAAAATCCATTGGTCAATGGAGAAGAAGGATTAAAATCTCAAATGGTTGTTGAAGAAATGATCAGGCAAGCAAAAGGCCAGTAAAGTTAACTAGAAGGAGATAAAGGAGCTAGAAGAATTTAAAGCTAATTTATTTAGTTCTAAATATACATTTCCCTTAGTCTTTAAGTGATCATGCCTTATTTCCCTTGCCTTTCCCTCACATTTTTTGTATGATAGCGGGTAGAGACAATTTTTAAATAATATAATGGATCGAATAAATTTGCAAAATTAAAGTTCTCAAAAGAGGACTTTTTCTTTTTAATTTACATTTTGGGGGTAGCAATGAGTCATTCAACTAAATTACCTTTTGAGGTAGGAAAGCAAGACCAATTCATTGAAAAGCTAGGGGAATGGATTGGGGACGTTTTTTATGATTTATTACCAGATGCAGGCTATGAATTAAGAGATGAGCAAATCTTTATGGCTTATCAGGTTGAAAGAGCGTTTAAAGAAAAGAAAGTTATTTTTGCTGAAGCAGGTGTTGGTACAGGTAAAACGTTTGTCTATTTGCTATATTGTTTATGCTATGCAAGATATACAGGTAAGCCAGCTATTATAGCATGTGCTGATGAATCCTTAATCGAACAGCTAGTAAAGAAAAATGGGGATATTGAAAAGTTATCGAATGCTTTAAATTTGTCAATTGATGTTAGATTAGCTAAATCAACAACAAATTATTTATGTTTAAAAAAATTAGATTTACAGCGTTCAGAAATTGATGTATCGGATGCCGTTTTAGGGGTTTATGAAAATTTACCAAGCTTTGTAAATGATTATGGAACACTCCAAAAATTTACTCCATATGGAGACCGTACTGAATATAAGGACTTAACAGATGAAGAATGGGATACAATTTCATATGATTATTTCCAGGATTGTTCTACTTGTGAACAAAGACATAGATGTGGACAAACTCTATCAAGAGAACATTATCGTAAAGCAACTGACCTAATTGTATGCTCACAAGAATTTTATATGGAACATATTTGGACGGTAGAATCTAGAAAACGTGAAGGTCAATTGCCATTACTACCTAATCCAAGCTGTGTAGTATTTGATGAAGGACATTTACTTGAATTTGCAAGTCAAAAATCATTAACTTATCGTCTACAACAAGAGACATTAAATACATTTTTATCATTTTTAATGCAATCTGGGACGCGTGAAAGCTTCCAACAATTACTAGAAGATACATTAGAAACGTACGATCAATTCTTTTTTGAATTAGATAACAATACCGAAGAAGTTGAAGGGTCTAGACGTTTTAAACTGAATATGAATGAAAGACTAATAAAGTTAGCAAGGCGATTAAAGTCTCAAATTAGTAGTATTGGTGATGAATTAGTCTTTGAAAGTGAAATGTATACAATTGATGAATATCAGTTAAATATTGTTGATGAGCATTTAGATGATGTTGAGCGTTGCTTAAATTTATTTATTAATGAAATTACAGCGATTCAATGGATTGAGTATAATCAAAATGAATTAACACTTGTCATCATGCCTAAGGCTGTAAATGAGCTTTTACAAGAAAAAGTATTTAATCAAAAAATGCCGATTGTATTTTCATCTGCAACTCTATCTCAAAATAGTTCTTTTGATTATATTGCAGGTAGTTTAGGGATAAAAGATTACTTATCATTTTCGGTCAATTCTCCGTTTGATTATGTTGAACAAATGAAAATAGAGTTAAATCAAGTTGATCCAACCAAAATTGAGGAAAAGAATGAAAAGATTATTGAGAAGTTAAAGGATAATAACGGAAGTACATTAATTCTCTTCAATTCAACTCAGGAAATGAAAAAATTCAAACTGCAAGTTGAAAAAGAAAAATTAGACTTCAATTTATACTTTGAAGGTGAAGAAGAAATTAGTTCAATTGTACAAAAATTCCAAGAAGATATTAACGCTTCTTTATGTGCTGTTCATTTATGGGAAGGATTAGATATTCAAGGAATGTCACTAAGTCAAGTGATTATTCATGCGCTACCATTCCCGCCAAATGATCCTGTATTCCAATCAAAACGTCAAAATGCACAAAACCCTTACTTCGATATTGATGAGCCGTATATGCTATTAAGATTACGCCAAGGTATTGGACGACTAATCCGTAGTCATGAAGATAAAGGAAAAATCGTTTTATTTATTGAGAATGATCTAAACAATGAAACGAAAGAAAAAATCTTAAACAGTTTGCCTATTGATCCATCTTAAAAAGCTAGCATTCGCTAGCTTTTTTTAATTACAAATTCCAACTCTAGATTTACTAAAATTGCACTCGAAAAATTCCTTAAATGCGAAATAGGCTGTATCTCCAGTTGTAATACGTTGGCCATCAATCGGTAAATAATTCTTTTCAGCATTAATATTTTTAGTTATTGGACCATCTGGTAGGTAAGTTGGGCAAACAATCGTCCAATCTAACAAACTTTCATTTAATAAGTTATAAGCTTTTTCATGATCGGTTGCTGCAGTTGTTGATTTTCGTTTTGATTCAGAGCTTTTATACCGTAAAATTGTTGGATCAACTCTTGATTGTAAAATACCAGCAGTTCCAATTGTAACAATCCTACTTATTTTTTTCATTTCAAGAAGAGGGATTAGTAGTCCCATTGTTTTAGATAAAATATTCTCACCGCCAGTATTTAAGGCGGAAATTACTCCATCTACGTTTTCTAAAGCTACATTTAAATCTTTTTCATTTAGCATATTTCCTTTTAAAACTGTAAGAGCTTCATGATGAATCGTTATTTTTTGTTCATCTCTTACTAAAGCAATTACTTCACATTTAGCTTCTAATAATAAATCCACTAAAAAAGAACCAACTCTTCCAGTTGCTCCTAATAATAATATTTTCATAACATCACCTTGCTGTATTGTACTATATTTTTATTAATCATGTCTTTTATATAAACTTAATCAAATGATTTCTGATAATGAAAGTGCTTTTTAAGCTTAATATTAATTCAATATAAAAGTTATGATAGAATGAAAATAACATCCTAAAATTTAGAAATGAGGGTTAAAAATGGCAATTAATAAAATACAAGAAGAATTTACTGACTATTTAAAGAAGATTGAAAATTATAATGAAGCAATTAATGTTATGTATTGGGACCTAAGAACGGGTGCGCCTAAAAATGGAGCTGAACAAAGGTCAAATGTCATCAGTCAGCTTTCTGCAGAAGTATTTGAAATGACAACATCAAGTACGATGGAAAACTATTTAAATTTATTTGAAAAAGAAATAGGCACAGGAAACTTAAATGAAATCATTGAAAAATCTGTTAAGGAATGTAGAAAAAATTATGATTTAAACTGTAAAATCCCTAAAAATGAATATGCAGAATATGTAAAGCTTTGTTCATTAAGTGAAAATGCCTGGGAAGACGCTAAAAATGAAGGTGACTTTAGTAAATTCCAACCATATTTAGAGAAAATTGTAACGATGAAAAAACAATTCATTGAATATTGGGGCTACAAAGATAAGAAATATGATACTTTATTAAGCTTTTATGAGCCTGGCATGACAACTGTGAAGCTTGATGAAGTTTTTGGCAAAGTAAGAGAAAGTCTTGTACCATTAGTTGCGAAAATTTCAAATTCGCAAACTAAACTAATTCGCAAAGAATTGTCACAACCGATCTCAATTGATCTTCAAAAAGAAGTTAGTGAAGAAATACTTGAAAAATTAGGTTATAATTTCGATTCCGGTCGTTTAGATGAAACAGTTCATCCATTTCAGATTACTTTAAATCCTGGCGATGTTCGTGTAACAACAAAATACATAGAAGATAACTTTATGAGTGCGCTTTTTGGTACCATTCACGAATGTGGCCATGCACTTTATGAGCAAAATTTATCATCGAATTTAATAGGGACACCATTATGTGAAGGTGCATCGATGGGAATACACGAGTCTCAATCCCTATTCTTTGAAAATATGATCGGAAGAAGTAAAGAGTTTTGGGAAGCACAGTATGAAAATTTAATTGCGAAAACTGGTGAATATTTTAAAAATTTATCGGTAGAAGAATTTTATAAAGCAATAAACCATAGTAGGCCTTCGTTAATTCGAATTGAAGCGGACGAATGTACATATCCATTGCATATAATGGTTCGATATGAAATTGAAAAAGAACTGTTTGATGGTGATTTACAAGTAAAGGATTTGCCAAAAATATGGAATGATAAAATGGAAGAATACTTAGGTATCGTTCCATCAAATGATCGAGAGGGCGTTCTTCAAGATGTACACTGGGCAGGCGGAGATTTTGGTTATTTTCCTTCGTATGCATTAGGTGCGATGTACGCAGCACAGTTTAAGCATAAAATGAAACAGGATTTAAGCGATTATGAAACGATCCTAAAAAGCGGCGAGATTCATCAAATTGTTAATTGGCTAACTCTTAATATTCATCAATATGGAAAATTAAAAGAACCGAAAGAATTATTAGTAGATGTTACAGGCGAAGAGTTAAATGTAAAATACTTTATTGATTATTTAGAAGATAAATACTCTAAATTGTATAATTTAGTATAATCTAATTCGTGTGGATGGAGGTTGTTAAGAACCTCCCCATACTTATTATTAAAGAAAACATTAAAAAATGATTAATTCCAAGTTGTTATTTTTTATGTTTTTTTAATAAGTTCAAAAAATAGACATATTTAGATATTTAATTAATTACTTTTTTATAGTATCATAAATAAAAATGAAAGCGTGTTCACAATTACTTATTTAGAAGAGTTGAATTTAATTAGGTGAAATATTGAAGAACTAAAGTATCCAAAATTAAGTTCAAAAAATATTCACATTTAGAAAGTCTTAAGATATTTTTTTTATAGTATTATAGTTAAAAATGAAAGCGTGTTCATACTTTTTTTGAAAAGGAGGTAATTTGAATGTTTTTTAGAACAGCCAGATCTTTAGAACGAAATATTGAAGAAAAACGAATCAAGTTGCAAGAAGCTCAAAATCAAAATAATGACAATCATCAAGAAGTAGTAAAGATTCGTCATCAGTTGGACACTGATTTAAGAGAACTACAGAAATTGTTGAAAACGGTTGCAGTTAAACAATCAAAAATTAATATTAAACCAATATGAAAAAATAGTAATAAGACCACTAATTATTTTTAGTGGTCTTATTTTTTTATAGTTAATTGCTTTCGTAAACCAAAAATAAACCTTGGATAATAAGGTTTTTCTCCGTTAAATGCGCAATTTTGATCTACTCATTACTTACTTTCATATAAATGCAAACTTTTATTTCTCATTTTTGAAAATGATAAATGCTAAGATAAAACTGAAAAAAGTGATTAAGCCAGCAACTATACCTGCAATATAGCGATTACTATAATGTATATAACTTTCTAATACAGTAATCGCAATTGAAGAAAAGGCACATGCAAATAGTGCTTGAGTAATACTCATTTTTCCTGTCAAAATTTTCTTCATGAAAGTTCTCCTTTGTAAATTACTATTAAATTCAATAATTCTATTTAAATAGTAATTAGTCCTTTTTAAATGAAGTATCTTAATAAGAAGAGGGGGATTTGACATATATCAATAGTCAAAATAAGTAAAAAATAACTAAAAATTGAAAACAACCTATGTAGCTTGTTTAAAAAAATTAATTCAAATAGTTAAAAATCACTAATCAAAATCAAAATCCCCTAAGTATAATAGAGTATATCGATTAATATCCATTTTTTTATAAAAATGTGGAATGAGGTTCTAGATGGATTTTGAACTGGCAAGTCGTATTAGAAGATTGTTTGCAGCTTGGATCGATGGCTCATTAAATCTTTTATTTTCTAAACTAGGGTTACTTATACTTGGGCTAGAAAGTAAAGACATTTTAGAATTATTTATGTTTAGTAGTAAGCAACTGTTTTTATATTCAATTTGGTCGCTTTTATTTATTTTCCTACTTTATGTCATTGTACCTACTTATATTTGGAACGGACAAACAATAGGAAAAAGATTATTAAGTATTATGGTTGTGAGGGATACAGATGACTTAGTTGATTTCAAAACAATGACATTACGTTCGATATTTGCTTTTGGTTGTCAGCTAAATTTGCCAATATTTATAGAAGCAATCGGAATTTTGTATGTAATTGATCTGTTTTTTATTTTCCGAAAAGATCGGAGAACATTACATGATTTAATCGCTAAAACGAAGGTTGTTTATTATTAATAGCACTAAAAAATACCCTTTAAAGCTATTTTCAAGCTTTAAAGGGTATTTATCTTATAATGATGTTTTAGCTAAATATGCATCTAGTTGGTCAAATGTACCAGTAAAGCCTTGTTGCATAGAATCTTTATTTGCAATAAATGCAGCAACTTCTTCATCAGTAGCATTGATTGGAAAACCTTTTAATGTAATCGTTGTTTTGCCATCATTTTCTTCTAAAGTTAAAGTGTTTTGAATTTCCAATGGCCAAACTTCAAAGAATGGAGCGCGAACCATATTACCTTCTTGATCAGAGAATGAATTAACAAAAACAATTTTCTCAGGTTCAATAATTTCACCAAAAACAAATAATCCCCACATTACGAATCCTTCTGGTGATTCCATTTTATAGTGGAATTTACCTCCTGGTCTAAATTCTAACGTTGCTACATCCATTTCAAAACCTGTTGGACCCCACCAGTTTTTAAGGTGTTCTGCTTCGGACCAAACCTTGAATACTAATTCACGAGGCGCATCAACAACCCTTGTTAAAACTAATCCTTGCTCATCTACATTAAACATATTTTTACTCATTATTAATTCCTCCATTTATTTTATTATTTCCTAAATTAGACATTATTTCCTCTTTTAAAACTAGGTACTTCTCCTTTCAATAATAGTTAGTACTAATTAAATTGTGTGCAATGAATAAGCTAAGATTATTTGCCCTGTAATTTTTTTAAATAATCGTCCAATTGATCGAATCTCTGTTCCCAGACGTGTCGGAATGACTTAATCCACGAATCAATTTCTTTTAGCGGCTGGGGTCTAAGTTTATAAATTCTTTTATTGGCGATTGGTTGAACTTCGACAAGCCCAGCTTCACTTAGAATGCGAAGATGTTTTGAAACCTGTGGTTGCTTAAGTCCTAAGCTTTCAGCTATTTCACCGACTGATAGAGGACCGTCACGTAAGAGTTCGACAATCTGTAACCGGTTCGGCTCTGCAAGAGCAATTAAAGTCGAATTCATAAATTGAATATACCTCATAAGGAATATTCCTGTCAAGGAATATTCGAAATATAATTTTGTATTAGTTAAAAAAGACATGAGTAGTATTTACGAAGTGATTAGACAATATTCATTTTGTCGAGAAATATTGTTTGAAAAATATGATAATTCTTATTTATCCATATATTTTTTATGTTACTATTTAGCTGACTCAAAAATTTGATTTTAAAAGGTGGGTGTTTTGATGAGCTTAAAAGATTATGAAGCTTCGTTTTTAGATTATGTAAGAAAAATGTTAAACATTGAAGAAGCAATTAGTGTTTTATATTGGGATCTTCGAACAGGTGCACCTAAAAATGCTGTAAGTCAGCGTTCAAATGTAATTAGTCAATTATCAGCCGATGTATATAAAATGAGCATTTCAAAAGATATGGCTCATTATTTAATAACAATGGAAGAAGCCATTAGTGCAGGCAAATGTTCATTGGAAGTTGAAAAAACAGTAAAATACTTAAGAAAGCAGTACGATCGAAATACGAAAATACCAGTTGATGAGTTTGAAGCTTTTGTTAAATGCCAAGCAATTTCTGAGAGTGTTTGGGCAGAAGCAAAGGAAGAAAATAATTTTGCTAAATTTGAACCTTATTTAACTGAAATAATTGAGTATAAACGTAAGTTCGTTGAATATTTAGGATATAAAGACTGTAAATATGATACATATTTGGATCAATATGAACCTGGAATGACTGTAAATAAATTGGATGAAGTATTTTCAGAAGTAAGAAATAAATTAGTACCGATTGTTAAAGCTGTATCGACTAGTGGGAAAAACTTTGAAAAAGAAGAGATGAAAGCATTTGTTTCGACGCAAAAACAAAAAGAAATATGTGAACAATTATTAGCATCTCTTGGTTATAATTTTGATGCCGGAAGATTAGATCCAACTCCACATCCTTTTGCTACTTCTCTTAATTTAGGTGATGTTCGAGTAACAACGAAATATCATGAGAATAATTTTGAAAAAGCCCTTTTTAGTACAATTCATGAATGTGGTCATGCACTATATGAGCAAAACATTTCCAAAGATTTAGAAGGTTTACCGATCGCTCAAGGAGCGTCGTTAGGTATTCATGAATCTCAGTCGCTTTTATATGAAAAGATAATTGGACAAAGCTTTGAATTCTGGAAAGCAAATTATCCTAAGTTAAAAGAGCAACTTAATGGTGTGTTAGAACATGTCTCTCTAGATGAATTTTATAAAGTGATAAATAATAGTAAGCCTTCGTTTATTCGTATTGAAGCTGATGAATTAACCTATCCTTTACATGTAATGATTCGTTCCTGAAACTGATCGAGAAGGTGTTTTACAGGACGTACATTGGTCAATGGGGCATTTTGGATACTTTCCAACTTATGCATTAGGTGCAATGTATGCTGCTCAAATTAAAGCAACAATGGAAAAAGAATTACCGAATTTTAGTGAATTAATTGAAACGAATGATTTTCAAACAATTCTTGATTGGTTAAAAGTAAATATTCATCAATATGGTGCAATGAAGGAACCTCAACAAATTTTGAAGGATGTTACTGGTGAAGAATTAAATGTGAAATATTTTGTTGACTATTTAGAATCGAAATATACAAAATTGTATGAGTTGGAAGAAGTAAATAAATCATAATTGTAAATTAGAAATGTTGTGGAGGAGATTTTAGAAGCTTTTTAATGGAAATAATTGCGAATGTAGATTCGAGTAAAATGAGATATACTAAAACTGCACAACAGAAAGAAAACTCCTTTGAAACGCTTAGACAATTCTTATTATTTGTTCATGGTCCATGAATGAATAGTGAATTGTCTTTTTTTTGTTTAAATTTTGCTACGAATTAAATTTTACAAATTTTTGAGCCTATTATGTCATCTTATTTCTATTCTAGGTTTTTCAAGTATTTAAGAATAATTTTCCAATTTAATACAAAAGGTAATGACTATAAGGAGTGGGAAATTATGCCTTTAATTTTATCTGTTGGGAAAGCTGTGCCAAAATATAAAATCGATCAGGAAAATATAGTACCTTTTATTCGAGAACTTTTTTTGAAAAGATACCCTTCAATTGATCGTTTATTATCTGTATTTCAAAACGGCGAGATTCAAAGTCGATATATTTCTAAGGAGCTTTCTTGGTATAGCGAAGAGCATAGCTTTGAGCAAAAAAATCAGGCTTACACTGAAATCTCAATTGAATTATCAATAGAAGCTATTAAAAACTGTTTGACAAGTAATGAATTTCTATCTTCGGAAATTCAATATGAAAAAATAGATGGAATTATTTTTGTCTCTTCGACTGGTATTTCAACCCCTACAATTGATGCTCATATCGCAAATATCCTGCCATTTAATTCTTCGATTAAGAGAATTCCTATATGGGGCTTAGGGTGTGCCGGTGGTGCTAGTGGTATATCTAGAGCATTTGATTATTGTAAAGCCCATCCAAAGTCAAATATTTTACTAGTTGCAGTTGAATTATGTAGTTTAACATTTCAAAAAGAAGATCTTTCCAAAAGTAATATAATAGGAACTTCATTATTTGCTGATGGAGCAGCAGCGGTTTTAGTTATTGGCGATGAGAGTGAGTTGAAAAATCGAACGATCCATAAATCTTTACCGTCAATTGAACAAACTAATTCAACTCTAATGCCTAATTCATTAGACGTAATGGGATGGGATGTTCGGAATGATGGTTTATTTGTAATTTTTTCAAGGGATATTCCTTCGATCGTAAAAAATTGGTTACAACCAGTTGTTTCAAATTTTTTAACGCAATATGAACTAACAATTAGGGATATTACCCATTTCATTGCTCATCCTGGAGGAAAAAAAGTATTGGACGCATATATCGATTCATTAGATCTTTCCGAAGCGAATATCGAAATTTCCTTAAATATTTTAAAATCATATGGAAATATGTCATCTTGTACTGTGTTATTTGTGTTAAGTGAGTATATGAAGTTAGGAAAAACGAATGAGCACGGTCTTCTTTGTGCTTTAGGACCAGGGTTTAGTTCAGAGTTATCACTGTTAAAGTGGGTAGAATGCTAATGTTAAAGATTATTTTTTTATTCATCATCATTCAAAGAGTGATTGAGCTAGGCATAGCAAAGAATAATGAAAAAAAATTAAAAATGCGGGGCGCACTTGAATATGGCCAAGAGCATTATAAATTTTTTATCATCTTACATAGCATGTTTTTTATTTCAATTCTAATTGAGAATTATTTCATTCGATATATAGAAATTAGATTTTTTACTTTTCTCCTCATCGTTTTTATCATATTACAATTAGCAAGGGTATGGGTTATTTCAACATTAGGAGAAAGATGGAATACAAAAATAATAATTTTACCTAATGAAAAATTAGTAAAACGTGGGCTTTATAAGTATATCAAGCATCCAAATTATATAATCGTTACCATAGAATTATTAGTAATACCTATTATGTTTCATGCGTATATTACAACTGTAATCTTTTCAGTTTGTAATTTAATTTTATTAAAAGTAAGAATCCGAGAAGAAAATAAAGCGCTTTTACAATCAATCGAATAGTTATTGACAAATGGAAAATAACTGATTATGATTAATGTAGAATGAAAATCATTATCAACTTCGAAAGGTTGTGCGTCAAATGGTTCTTGGATTTGTGTCAGCTACAATTCTTTTATACTTTTTACTAACTAAATATGTACTTAAACAAGTTCAAAACTAGGTGATGTTACCTAGTTTTTTTTATTTTATATGCATATGCCTATACATTCTTCTTCCAAATTAATATATATGGGGATAAAATAATGCTAGGGAAATTATTTGAGAATGAAATGAAATGGGGAAATCACGTTGCAAAACACTAAGATTAACAGAGGGGAATTACTGAATAAGGTTTCTTCAGGTATCAATTTACTTTCTGACCAAGGTAATTCGAAGGAATTATTCCAATTAAAAAAATTAGCATACAAAATACAAAATAAGGAAAGTTATTACGTATTTTGTGGGCATTTTTCTGCTGGTAAGTCATCTTTATTAAATGATCTTTTACAAGTAGAAAAACTACCTACAAGCCCAATTCCTACAAGTGCAAACGTTGTAAAATTAAAAAATGGCGAAAGTAAAATGTTAATTACTCTTAAAGATGGTGAAATGTATCAGATTCAAGAGGATATTCAAGTAGATGAACTCAAAAAGTTAGCTTCTGATAGTGGTTCAATTATTGAACTCGAGTGGGCACAAGAACTATTTAAAATTCCAACTGGATCTGTTTTAATTGATACTCCAGGGATTGATTCAACAGATATGGATCATTTAGAGGCGACAAACTCAGTAATTCATCTAGCGGATAGTATTTTTTATTTAATGGATTATCAACATGTTCATTCGAAAACAAATATTGATTTTATTCATAATTTAGTTGAAAAAAATAATAAAGTTTGTTTAGTCATTACATGTATTGATAAACACGATGAAACAGAATTGACGTTTGAACAATTTAAACAAGGTGTAATTGGAAACTTGAAAAAACAAGGATTAGGCAACTTACAAGTTTTTTATATTTCTACAAGAAATAAATCTGTAGATAATAACGAATATAACCAGTTTTTAAATCATTTAAATGACTTATACAGTCATCAAGAAGTAGTACAAATTGAAAATGACTATGCAAGTTTTTTAACAATTATGAACGAACAAATACAACAACTTGAGAACGATTACATTGATCTCGATCAAAATGCTGATGAGATTAGATCCGTTTATAATGATTTAAATAGTGAAATTGAAGTTATTGAAACATCAGTTTCTACATTTGAGGAAAATTGTTTGCAGTCTACGCAACAAGTTCTTACTAATTCAAACATTACACCATTTGAAATGAGAGAATTAGCATCAAAATATTTAGAATCAGAAAAGGCATTGCAAAATAAAGGATTATTTCAATCTAGAAAAAAACTTGAAAATGCTTTACATGAATCTAAAAGTCAATTTATTCAAAAGGTAAAGGAATTAACAAATAAACAAATTGAGTATTTTGTAAAAGAAGCAGCAATTCGAACTGTAAAACAAATTGAAAATAATAAAATTGATAGTAGTGACTTTGATAATATCTTAGAGCCTAATTTGAGTGATGAGGTAATTTGTCCAAAGCCATCGCATTTGATTGATACAGGTGGAAACTATTTATTACAGTATACGAAGGAAGTAAGTGAAGGTATTAAGGCTGTATACCGTAAAAGTATTTCCGAATTTATTTACACACTTTCAAAAGAACTTAAAGTACAAAATGAATCAACTATTCTAAAATTAAAAAATCAAAAAAATGATTTGCAATCAAAAATAGATGGATTTGATGAATTAGATTTTAATAATCAAAAAATTTCACATATGGTTTCAGAAATTAAGACGATTTTAAATAATGATCAAGAAATAAATCAAGACTTGCCTGAAATTAAGCCTACTTTAATATCCGTAAGTGAATTAATTAATCACAAAATCTTAACTGTTCAAGCACCGGAAATAAAAGAAGAACTTATTACTGACATTGAACAAACTAATTCAAAAAAATATTCAAACGAAGAAATTCAAGCTAAATATGAGGTTGCTGATTTTATATTAGACGAATTAACTTCAAATAAATTTATACAGAGTAAAATCGGTATTCTAAAAGAAAAAAGAGAACAAATAAAATCAAACGAATACACAATTGCATTATTCGGAGCGTTTAGTTCAGGAAAAACATCGTATATAAATACTTTACTTGGCGATCGTGTATTACCTGTTTCTCCACACCCAACAACAGCGGCAATTTGTAAGATTAAACGCTCAACAGCTGAATCTGGTAATAAAAAAGCTGATGTGAGTTATAAATCAGAAGAATCTTTAAAAGAAGAGTTTCTTGATTTCTTTAAAAAATGGGGCGTAGAAGCAAATGAAAAAGAGTGGTTTAGTACCCTTCAAAATTTAATTAAGAAACAAAAGGATAAAATTCCTACTGATGCTTTCGTTTATGCAGAAAGCGTATGTCAAAATTATGAAGAAATGAGAAGTTTATTAGGTACAATTAAGCGATATGACTTAAGTGAGTATGTAAGTGTAATTAGTGAAGAAAATAGAGCATGTTTTGTAAAAGAAAGTACAGTTTATTTCGATTGTGAGATCACGTTAAGTGGGATTGTATTAGTGGATACACCAGGGGGAAATAGTATCCATTCAAGACATACTGAACTAGCATTCGACTATTTGAAAAAAGCTGATTTAATTCTATATGTTGCACATTATCAACATGCCTTTACACGTCAAGATGAATCTTTCTTAATGCAAATCGGGCGAATGAGAGAAAGCTTTGATAGTGATAAAGTTTACTTTGTGTTAAATGCTTCGGATTTAGCAAAGGATCAAAACGAAATCGAAATCGTGCAAAATTTCTTTGTAAACCAATTAACGAAACTAGGGGTTCGTTTCCCATCTGTGTTTGCTATTTCAAGTATGCTTCAGATGAAGGGATATGGTGATTTAGAGTTAAATTTAGAAATCGAGAATAATTATAAGAAATTAAATACGAAAATCCAAAATTTCTTCCAATTTGAGATTGCCAATGAAGTCTTTAAAACATTTATTAATGACCTATTAACAATTGAAAAAATCTTACGTGATACAATTAATCGTTTCGAAAGAATTAAACGTGAAAAAGATCAATTTTTCAACGAACTGGAGCAAATTCAGAAAAAAGTTAAAGAAGCGATTAAAAATGCAGAACCTACTAATTTACCTAGAGCATTTATGAAAGAAAACGAACAATTGATTTTCTTTATCGAAAAGCGTATTGAATTAAGGATGAGAGATTTATTCCCTTATTTCTTTAATCCAAGTGTTTTCAATAATACAACAAAAAATATTAAACAATTATTTGTAACGAAAATTCGTGAATTTATTTATGAAGTATTGGAAGAGATTTTAAAGGAATTAAGAGTAACTGGATTTAGATTAGAGAAGTTTTTAACGAATGAAATTTCAATGTCGCAAGATCGAGTAATTGGTGAAATACATTCTATTCAATCTGAATTTATCGTTCAAAAAAGTGAAATTAATGAAATCTTACCTGTTTCGATAAAAAATCCTGATCAATTTATTAATGTAGATCGTTTTGAAAGTTTAAAGAATTACTTCAAAAATCCAAAAAGCTTTTTTGTTGAAAACATGAAAGAAACGATGATTGATGAATGCATTAATGAGTTGAGAACACCATTAAAAGACTATTTAGCAAATATGAATAGCTTATTTACAGAGCATTATCACATTCAATATGTTGATGCATTAAATTCTGTATTGCTCAACTGTAGCAATCAAATCGAAAATGATGTTCAACAAACAATTAAAGCAACTGAAAACTTAAATGAAGTAGTAGTAGATGAAAAAGTATTAAACTTATTCAAAAAATTAATTTAATATGAGGGTGGACAATTAAAATTGAAAAACATTATTGATGTAAACATTGCAAATAAATTGCGCTTAAATAAAAATGTTGTATTTTTAGATTGTCGATTTCAATTGTCAAATCCTGAATATGGCTTAAGTGAGTATAAGAAAAATCATATTCCGCTTTCTCGTTATGTTGATTTAAATAATGACTTATCTAGTCCTGTACAAAAGCATGGAGGCAGACATCCGTTACCAAATTTAAATGTTTTTGGAAATCTTTTAGGAGATCTAGGGATCGATCATGATACGATTGTTATTTGTTATGACGATGGTACGAATGATAATGCCGCAAGATGTTGGTTTTTATGTAATTTGGTGGGGCATCAGTATACTTTTGTTTTAAATGGTGGTTATAAAAAATGGATGGAAAATGATTTTGAAGTAACGACAAAAATTGAAGAAGTCATACCTAAAAAATTCGAGATTAATGTCCAAGATTATATGATAACTTCGATGAATGAAGTTAAGGAGAATGGTGAAAAAGAAGATTTCAATTTAATTGATTCTAGAGAATTGATTCGTTATATTGGTGAATTTGAACCAATTGACCGAATTGCTGGTCATATACCTGGAGCAAAAAATTCATTTTGGAAAGATGTTTTAAATGAATCGGGAGAATTTAAAACAAAAGAAGAATTACAAGAACTATTCAATCCATTCAAGAATGGGGATGAAACAGTAGTTTATTGTGGCTCAGGTGTCACTGGCTGTGTAAATTATTTAGGATTAGTTGAAGCTGGATATACAAATGTAAAACTGTATCCAGGAAGTTTTAGTGATTGGATTTCTTATGAAGAAAATGTAGTGAAAAGGGAAAAATAATTAGTTGCAAAATAGTTTTAGTTGGTATAGAATGAGAATACAAATTAAACAAAACCTGCTGTGTGCGTTGTCAGTTTATGTCTTAAACCAATGATTTGTTTACCGGAAGACCAATATTTAAGTAACAACATCGTGCCTACATATAGGAGGATGAGCGTTACTTGTGAGGACATCCACCTTGGAGTTCGGTTTACTTAGACATAAATGAATAACGGCATTTGCGGGAAAAAAAACCATTCACATTTTGTGAATGGTTTTTTCTTCTTTATATAATTGCTTTTTACTTTTGGTCTTTCTAATTTGAGTTACGATCGTAGAAACTAAAATCAAGCTGCAACCGAATAAACCAATTTCTTGTAATCTTTCTCCACCATAATAATACCCAGTAATCGCTGCAAAAACTGGCTCGGTAGCGAGAATAATCCCTACTTCAGTCGCACTTATTGTACGTTGGGCAAACATTTGGATAAAGAAAGCTGCAGCGGTGCAAAAAATTGCTGTAAATAGAATTGAAAAAACAAAATATTTATTTGTCCATAATGCATGGTTGAAAATGACTTGCCAATCTTCAAAGATTAAAGCAAATGTCCATGAGGCTAAACCTACAAAAGTTATTTGTACAGTTGCCAGTTGTAGTGAATTATAATTCGGTGAGTAGATCGTTGAATAAATAATATGAAGAGCAAACGCAATCGCACTAAAAAAGGAAATAATATCACCAGAATTAAACTTGGAATTTGTTGATAGTGTTAATAAAAATAATCCGATGAAGGCAATGATTGCACATACATTTTCCCGTAAAGTTGGTTTTTTCTTATATTTAAAGAATAAAAGAAAAGGAACAATCGCAACACTAATACCTATTATAAAACCTGATTTGGATATCGACGTGTAATGTAATCCAAATGTTTGAAATACAAAGCCTAGAAATAAAAATAATCCGATAACGATTCCGGGGAAAATAAACCCAGCTTTTCCGCGATGTCTTTTATTATTTTTTCGATTTAATAAAGTTTGAACTGTAAATAATATAATTGCTGCTACTATAAATCGTAATGCATTAAATGTAAATGGTTGGACAAACTTAAGTGTTTCTTTAACAATGAAAAGCGAAGAACCCCAAATGAAGGACACAAAGAGTAAAGAAGAAAAAGCGATTAATTTATTTTTCATATCGTCCATTCCTTTTTTATTTTATAGCTTTTCGAGCAAGTTCATCAGCAACCTTATTTGCGCTTGATGGAATCCATTTAATAAAGAAAAGATCAAGTTGATTAATCAACTTAAGTGATTTCTCTAATAAAGGAATAAATAATTCGTTTTTCGAATATTTCTTATCAATACTTTCTTCAACGACTTTTGAATCTGTACGGAATGAAACCATTGCTAAATTGTTTTTGACACAATAATCTAGAGCAAGTAGTAATGCATGAAACTCAGCTTCATGATTAGACATCGAATCTAATGGAAAACTTAAAAAAACAGGCTCTTTAATTCCTTTTATGAAAATACCTGCACCTGAGGGCCCGGGATTTCCTTTGGAAGCTCCGTCAATATAAACTTCAATCATAGTAAACCTCCAACACTTATATATGTATCATTTTAGTATATATTCAAAAAAATGAAAACTTAAAAAATGAATTAAGTAATTTTATATTCAACCATAGGCTAGTCTAAAATAAAGAATAGAGAAGGTGTGTCGGATGAAGCTAAAAATCAGTTGGAAGTATCAAACTAAAAAGAAATATCAAATTACACTTGAAACTGAATGGTTAGAAATAAAAGAAGCACTACTTTTAGCGGAAGATTTCGAAAGTACAGGTAGAACAAGAGAAATTATCTTTTTAGATCAATTCGACACTGAGTGGACTAAAAAACAAGTAATAAAGTACTTAAAAGAGCTCGAAGAAGAACCTCATAATATTTCAATATTTTTTGACGGTGGATTTGATTTAGCAACATCTATATCTGGAATAGGGGTATGCTTATACTTTAGTCAAAATGGTAAAAACTATCGAAAAAGGTTTAATGAAAAATTAGATGGGTTAGTGACAAATAATGAAGCGGAGTTTGCTGCAATAGAAAATGCAATCCTACTATTAGAGGAAATGAATATAACTGGACAAACCATTGTCATTAAAGGAGATTCACAAGTGGTCATTAATCAATTAAATGGAGATTGGCCTTGTTATGAAGAACAACATGAACGATTCATAAATCGAATTGAAAGAAAATGTAAAAACTTAAAATTAACCTTACAATTAGAACTGATTAAACGTAATGATAATAAAGAAGCTCATAATCTAGCAACGCAAGCACTTAAAGGGAATAAGATAATAAGTACAATTGAAGTTACTTGAAGAGGTGAAATGAATTATGGAACGTAAAGAAATCTTGGACGAAATAGATACGTTAATAAAGACATATTGTGATGGATGTTTTGTCTATAAACATTTTAGAAAAGACCATAGCCAAAAATTCGCACAATCATTTTGTATTAATAAATGTACAATTGGAGAAAAAATAAAAACGATCGGTAAGCAATTAACTTCGGACTGTTAACTAGCCACTAACTTAGGTTAATTAAATTATCAAATTTTCTTAATAGGAGTAGAGTGATGTTGATTTNNCATAGGAGTCGAGCACCCTTCCGTTCCAATCAACTTACTCATCAAAAAAAAGTCTGCAATAAACCTTAAGCAAATAGCCTTTACTTAGAATAAGCTAACTGTTGGGTATTAAGTAGCTTTTAAGTCAATAAAACTGGAACATTAATTAAACTTATCAATTGAATTTGTTTTTCTAAAAATTAGCACATAATATTTTAAACTCTCAAAAAAATCATTGCTAGTGCTATTAGAATCATGAAATTGCTCAAACAGATTAACATTTAAAATCATTAAAAAATCATACAGAAAATGATAACTTCATCATTAATAAATGTTCATTTAAATGTCCGTTTCCCTATTGACAATTTTATTTTCAAAACTCTGAAAAGAAGGTCCAATTTAAAGTACCTTCATTTTTATGTTGTTGAAAAATGTAGTTTGTCAATTTAATAAGATTGTCTTGTTGTTTCTACTGAAGGATGCTCGCTTACCATGGGGCATGAGTTGAGCTTCCTCGTTCCAGAAGAACAAACTATCAATAAATTCTACTTAGCATTCCATTTTTCAATATAGACAAAGTCTTTTCAATACATTAAAAAAGAAGGTACTAATAAAAGTACCTTCTTTTTCATTATATCTGAGCTTCTCTTATTTGTTGCTCAATTTGCATTAAGTCTTCTTCTTGTTTCTGTAAAAACTCATCATCTAAATCAGTAGCAAGGCCTTTCATTTTTTCAAGCTGTTCTCTTGCTTGATTCACTGCAGTAGTTGCATCTGTTAATTGTTGTTCGTCCATGCTCATTGTTGCATAGCCCACAAGCTTTTGAGCAGCTTTAACTTTCATTTCAACATCCTCAAAATTATTAAAGTTTGACATAAACACCCTCCTTATTTCACTTCGTAGTATTCCCAAATATATTAGGAATCATGAAAAGGAAGAGGATTTTTTTGTTTAAGTATACTGAATAATTCTTATTATGATTTTTTGGGAAAAATAAAAAAGGACTGATAAAATCAGTCCTCTATGTAGTCAAGTTTATATTATAGCTTTACTACGTTAGCAGCTTGAGGTCCACGGTTACCTTCAACAATGTCAAAAGAAACTTCAGCACCTTCTTCTAATGATTTGAATCCGTCAGTTTGGATTGCTGAGAAATGTACGAATACATCGTCTCCACCTTCAACTTCGATGAATCCGAAACCTTTTTCATTGTTGAACCATTTTACTTTTCCTTGCATTTTTCTTTTCCTCCTAAAACATTGCACATGAAGCGCGAAAGAATTTCCATTTATTAATAATATTAATAATAAATGTTGAAATTAATATACAACTATTAAGAATATAAGTCAAGTAAGCGCTTAATATCAAAATATGCGTTCAATTGACTTAAAAATTTCATAAATAAAATAAAAAGTTAAAATGAATTTGTGAAATTATTCACAAATTAAAAAGTACATGATATACTACAACCAAGGTAAGAAGTTTAAATTACTATTAAGAATCAATCTTGATTTCACTTTATATAGAGACGGAGAGATGAAAAATGATTCATTGTGAATGGATTGAATTTAATATTGAAAATGATTTAATTACAGAGGAAAAATTTGAAGAAATGATGAATGATACTTTTCAAGCAATGATGGTTGACGAAAATAACTTTCCTCGATATATATGGACAGCTAACTACGTTGTGATTGTAACAAAACGAATTAAAATATTAGAAGAAGTAGAATTAATTCAAATACCACGTAATCCAGCTTGTAGTTAAAAGCTCCTAATGATGAAGAGAAGTAAAGGCAGTTAAAAGAGGGTGAATTCTTTTGGCACTGCCTTTTTCTGTTTCTTCCTGCTTTCCCTACCATTACTTAAGTTATATAATAACTATATCTATCAAATAAAGTGATAACAAAATTAGTTTAAATTGTGAGGAAGAAAATGAAATTAATTATTGCCGAAAAGCCTGATCAAGGTTTAAAGCTTGCAGCCCCTTTTAAGTTCCAAAAGAAAAAAGGGTTCTTAGTCATTCAACCTAACGAGTTTTTTCCAAAGGGTGCTTATTTAACTTGGGCTATTGGACATTTATGTGAGTTATTATCACCCGAAGAATATGATGAAAAATGGAAAAAGTGGTCATTAAATACTTTGCCAATTATACCTAATCGCTTTGGACATAAAGTATCAAAAGGAAAATGGGATCAATTTTCAATCATTAAGAATTTAGTCCATTTAGATGAGGTAACTGAAATAATTCTTGCAGGTGACTGTGAACGGGAAGGAGAACATATCGTTCGCCTTATTTTAAATTTAGCTGGAAATAAAAAACCAATGAGAAGACTATGGATTTCGTCATTAACAGAAAATGCTGTTAAAAAAGGATTTAGTCAACTATTGGATGAAAGTGAAACAAAAAGCTTATTCTTTGAGGCATATAGCCGTGCATGTGCTGATTGGTTAGTTGGGATGAATGCCTCAAGAGTATATTCATTACATTTACAAAAAAAAGGAATCCAGGATGTATTTTCGTTAGGAAGAGTTCAAACACCTACATTAGCTCTTATTGTCAAAAGAGAACTTGAGATTGAACGGTTTAATTCCGAACCATATTGGGAGGTTTTTGCTACATTTCAATTTGATAAGCAAAAGTTTTTTGGTAAATGGCATAACGAATTAGAATCTAAAATTATGTCAAAGGAATTAGCTGAAAAAATTGCTAGCTTTTGTGAAAATAAAAACGTAAAAATTACTGATATTGAGCAAGAAAGAAAAGAGTTTCAACCACCTTTTCTTTATAATTTATCGGCACTCCAAGCTGATGCAAACAGTAAATATAAATTTTCACCACAAAAAACACTCGAGATTGCACAAAAACTTTATGTCAAAGGGAATATTTCATACCCTCGTTCAGACTCAAGTTTTATTACGAAAGAAGAAGCAATGATGCTCCCAGATATATTGAAAAAACTTGAAAATATTGAGCAATTTTCAAAATTCTTTCCTCTGCCAAATCAATCAATATTAAATAATAGTCGTTTCGTTAATGAGAAAAAGGTCACTGATCACTATGCAATTATTCCTACTGAGCAAGTACCAAATGTCCATAAAATGAATGATGAGGAATTGAAAATATATGAATTAATTGTAAATCGTTTAATTAGTGCACATTATCCTAATTCAATTTTTGATTATACAACAATTCATACGTTAGTAGACTCTCGAGCGACTTTTATTTCAAAAGGGAAAATAATGGTTCAAGAAGGTTGGCGTAAAGTCATATTCGAAAAATCAAAAGAAAAAAATACAGAGGAACAAAATTTACCTGTTGTTGAAACTGGGCAAGAAGGAATTGTTAAAAAGGTAGAGGTAAAAGAAAAGAAAACTCAAGCACCTAAACGATATACAGAGGGACAATTAATAACATTAATGAAGTCTGCCGGAAAACATATTGATAATCCCGAATTAACGAAAATTTTAAATAAAACTGAAGGACTAGGTACTGAGGCAACAAGGGCTGGTATTATTGGTACTTTAAAAAATAGAAAATATATTGACGTTAAGAAAAATCAAGTTTTCGCTACAGATAAAGGGAAGCTTATCATTTATGCCCTAGGGGAAAATATTTTAACTTCACCTGAAATGACGGCAAAATGGGAACAGAGATTAAGTGAAATTGGTGAAGGAAAAGCAAGTAGTCTTGAGTTTATGGAACAAACCAAAAAATTAACTGAAAAAATAATACTTGATGCATATGAAAACGAAAAGATATGGAATTTTTCAGAATTTAAAATTGAAGAGATGCAAAATTCGAAGTTTGGGCCGAAGAAAAAATCAACTAGTGTAGGAAAATGTATTAAATGCGGTGGTAAAATGATCGATAAAGGATCATTTTATGGTTGTGATCAATTCCAAAAAACAAAATGTGAAGTTACAATTTCAAAAAAAATATTAGGAAAAACAATTACAAAGGCGCTAATAAAGCAGTTGTTAAACGGTGAGACTACAGAAGTTATTAAAGGATTTTCAAAGGATGGCAAAGAATTTGAGGCTTCTTTAAAGTTTAATGAATCAGGAAAGATTATGTTTATCCAAAATTCCATTAAATAAAGTGAGGCATAATGTAATTTAACTAGTCAATTCTATTTTTTATTGCATATACTTATATACAATGATAATAGGAGGATTAGAGTGAAGGAATTCTATAGCAATGAACAAGTTTTTCTAACTGGTGGAATTGTTCCTTCCGTCTATTCATTATGTATAGACTGTAATCGGAAAATTGTACATGTCCTTGACTTGGATCGTGTGGGCACTAGGCCTGTATGTGTATCATTTTCTAACAGTTTTGCAGAAAATATTTTTGAACAAATAAGCTTATCAACGTTAGGAAGTTACTTAGAATACCAATACTTAATTTATACTACAGAAGGTATTGTAACAAAGTGGAAAAATAACGAACTAGTAGCCTTAACTAATTTAGATGAATGTAAGCCGGAATTCATTAGTTTAATGAAAGAAAGAAGAAATACATGGTCTAAATATAAAGCTTTATACAATCGAAAATAAATAAAAAGGATTACTCGTTGATTTTTAGAGTAATCCTTTTTCAATTTGGAATCAAAATTAGAACTTATCCAATCTAACAAGAACTTTGGAACCGGCATATTCCTGTCTTTTCCTGTCTTTATTTGTTAAACTATCAACATATCATAAATTAGAAGGTGACAAAATGATTTGTTTTTTAGAAAATACCTTTCAAATAAAATTAGAAAAAAATGATAAAGGTGATTATCCGATTATTGTGACTGACGAAGGAATATATAGTGAGATGAGTCTGAAAGATAAACCAAGCACATATGTTAAGTTTATTATAAATGAATACGACGAGTTAACGATTGATTGGTATATCGAAAATGAAAATCGCTTCTCAGTAAAAAGCCTACAAGTTCATCAAATGATTTTAATAAACGATCATGATGAAAATTCAATTCAATTTGTATTAGAACGTTGGCAAAGTAGGATGTTTAAGATTCAATGGAAACCAAAGTTACACATTGAATTTGGTTTATATTATGAAGTTTGCGATGATTGCGATTAAGATGATTTTTTAGGTTTTAGTAAGGTTAGGATTACAAGAAAACTAATCCAACCGATAAGTGGATAAAGGAATGTTAATAATGGTCCATAGCCAATAATGCTAATAAACAAGCAGCAAATTAATAATAAGATAACGACTAAATTTGGGTTTAATCGGATATAAGAATTAATTTGTCTAGACATCCCATATATGTTTCCAACTAATGTGGTGAAAATTTCAGCTAGAATAACCATTAGGAAAAAGTAATAGAAAATTGGATGGATTTTTTTGATTACCTCTACCATTGGAATTTCATATTGTTGAAAATTGGTTACACCTGATACGTTCAAGTGAATTAGTAATAAAATAATTCCTAATATTAGACCACCTAATACACCGCCTTGAACAATAGAAGACTTTTCTTTACATTCAAAACCAATCGGTACTAAAACTGCCTGGGCTAATGCCATATTTAAACAAACATAGGTTATTGGTTTTGTAAAAACTGTATAGTTAAGTGTATTAAAAGAAGGTAAAATATGGTCTAGTGTTATTTCATGCATCGTAAATGGTAAATGTGAGTTGATGAAAACTGCAACGATAAAAGCACACATAATTGGGACTACCGTATTATTTAGACTGAATAAACCACTTGTCCCTTTTCTTAAAACCAAAAAAGTCAAAATGATAAAAAATATTGATCCGATAAATGAATCAAAATGTAAGTAATTTTTAAATACAGCCCCAGCACCAGACAACATAACACTTGTAACGCCAATTAAAACAAAGAATAATAAGCCATTAATAATATTTCCTCCGACTTCTCCAAACAATAGTACATTAAATTGTTGAGCAGAATTTAATTTATATGTATGAGCGATTGTCATAATTTTAGTTCCAAACCAACAAAATAATATAGTCGCAAAAAGGATCCCCAATGCACCATATACCCCGTTAATTGAAAAGAACTCTACAATTTCTTTACCAGTGGCAAATCCTGCTCCAATCACTGTTCCGACATACGTAAAGGCTATATTTCGAGCTTCTTTACTAAAGTTGAATTTCATAGGAAGTCCTCCTAAATGTAGTACTAAATTGTATGATACATTTTAGGAAAATAGACATGCTCCCTTTGTAAAATTTTATAAACAAATTAATTAAATGCATTGATCGGGATAGATTTATATGAAGAAGGAAGTACCAATTAAAATTCAATTTACGCATTTTTTTAATTATGTTAAAGTGAGAAGGTTAGGGGGACGGACATCATGAATATACTTAAATGGAATTTTAATATGAAGATTCGGCTTGTAGCTGAGTTTTTCTTTGGATTATTCTTTTGGATGTATTTACCATTTTTAGCGATTTATTTTGCTGAAGAATTAGGTAAAGTAACAGCAGGGATCTTACTTATGTGCTCTCAAGCTGTTGGGGTATTTGCAAATTTAATCGGTGGATATTTGGCTGATACGTATGGTCGAAAACGAATGATGGTCATTTCAGCTTTCATTCAAGCTGGAGGAATGATTTTGCTAACAATTGCAAATTCACCAATTTTAAATTCTCCATGGCTAACTTTTTTAGGGTTTGCAATAATTAGTGTCACAGGAATGCTCTATAATCCAGCAAGTTCGGCTATGGTAGCAGATACGGTTGAAGATAAAGATGAAAGAAACTTAGTCTTTGCTGTTTTTTATACGATGATAAATATTAATGTAGTAATCGGACCAATTATCGGAGGCATTTTATTTTTCAAAGCAAGATTTTTATTATTTGCTACATCTTCATTGATCTTTTTAATTGTCGCTTTTATGATTCTACTATTAATAAAGGAGTCATTACCAGACTCTGTAAGACAAGAAAAAGAAGCGTCTATTTCAAAAGTTTTAATGAAACAAGTAAAGAATTACCGTATAATCTTTACTGATAAGGTTTTTTTCTTATTTGTGGCAGCTGGTATATTAATCTCTCAAACTTTTACTCAATTAGATTTATTACTAGCGGTTTATATAAAAGAAAGTATACCTGTTCAAACATTATTTAGTTTTAGCGATTTTACTTTAACGACAAATAGTGAAACATTATTTAGCTGGGTCATAGCTGAAAACGGTTTAATCGTAGCATTATTTACAGTTTTAGTAACGAAATTTGCCAATAAGTTTAATGAAAGATTTTTATTTTTTGCATCATCTGTTTGTTATGCTTTATCTATGTTATTGTTTGGATTCACGTTATCAGCCTATGTTATTTTTATTGCAATGGCACTCTTCACTTTAGGTGAGATATTAGTTGTAGGAAATCAGAACTCATTTATTGCAAAAATTGCTCCTGAAAATCAACGTGGACAGTATTTTGCAGCAGCAGGTTTAAGATGGTCCCTCGGGCGAACTATTGCTCCATTGACGATTCCACTAGCTGGGCTAATTGGATATAAATGGACATTTAGCATAATTTCGATCTTAGCTTTGATTGGAGCATATTTATTTGAATTGATGTTTAAAGAAATCAAGAAAAAACCTGAACCGTTTTCTGATCATATGAAGGTAGGATAAGTAGTAGGAAAAGAGGACCCAACTCAGTGGGTCCTCTTTTTAACGGTTATTTAAAGTCTTATCTAATGTGTCGATATTTTCTTGCATTAAGTCGAAATAATCTTTATGTTTCTTTAAATCATCCTCTGAAATAGTTGCAAGGTGGTTAAGTCTTAAGATTTCAGCATGGGTTTCATTTTTTACAACTGTTGCTACTTTTGGTGTAGCAAATGTTTCAAACAATATATATTTGACATGATGTTCTTTTACAAAATCAACAACTTTCTTTAGATCCTTCTGTGATGGCTCTTGAGAAGGGGATAGTCCTGTGATTGGGATTTGTTCAATTCCGTAATGTTGTTCCAAATATCCATAAGCTGCATGTGAAACGACAATATCTTTACGTGCAGAATGTAAAACTAAATTTCTTAATTCATTATCAAGTTCATCAAATTGATTTTCAATTTTATCATAATTTGCATCAAAGTACTGTTTGTTTTTCGGCATTAATTTAACTAATTCATCTCTAATATTTTGTGCTTCAATTTTTGCACGAGATGGATCTAGCCAAACATGTGGATCAACGTCATGATGATCTTCATCTTCCTGAATTTCTTCTTCGTTTGACTTTATTAATTCAATATTTTTAGTTGCCTCTAAGATTGCAACATGATTATTTTTAAGTGTATCTTTGATTTTATCTGCAAAAGGTTCCATACCTGCACCATTGTAAACAAATAAATCGGAGTTTGCGATTTTTACTATTTGTTTAGAAGTTGGTTCAAAATCATGAGTATCAACACCAGTAGGATAGATGGAATGTACATCAACGTATTTACCACCAATTTTTTCAGCAAAATCTTGTAAAGGATAGATGGTTGTATAAATCGTTAGTTTATTTTTATTTTTTGTACTTTGCTGATGCGTGTCTTTATTGCAAGCTGACAGAACTGCACTTGTTAATAGCAAAGTCGTTATTGCTAATTTTTTAAATTTCATTTTTTTCTCTCCCTAAAAAATTAATCATTTTAGTATTTTATAATGAGGTCGTTAATAAACGAATAAAGTTAAAATATTTTAATTAATTCGTAATCATTCCTTTTTATATTTTAAAAAAAATATAAGATCATTCTTATCAATCTTATAAGTATATAAAATTTATCATATATTCAAAATCGTAATAAATACGATTTAATCCTTTGTCATTATAGAACAGTAATTATTAATGTGCAAGAAAAATGCGATTTAAAAAAATTAAAATAAAAAAAAGTATGCTTTGATGAAAAACAATGCATCAAAACATACTTTGTATTAAGACTTTCTTTTTAAACGGAATTTACGTGGTTTCTTATTTTCATTCCTTGATTGTTTCTTTTTACTTTTGAAAAATTGAAAGAAAATAAAGAAGATGTAAAGCGGAATTGCTATATAAATAAAGAATGGCCACTGTTCTTTTTTAGCGTGCCATACTAGATATAATGCGTATCCTAAAAAAATCGTAATAATTGTAGCATATTTAGGAATCGGAATATCTTTAAAGCTTGGGATTTTTATTCTACTAACCATTAAGAATGCTAATGCAACAAAAACTGTTATGATGACGATTTGTGGAATGCGACTTCCAAATAACGTTAAAAAGGCAACAAGACCACCAGCTGCTGTAATTGGTACTCCTGTAAAATATTTTAGTGAAGTTGAAATCGGTGTAACATTAAATCTTGCTAATCGATATGCCCCAAACAGTGGGAATAAACCTGCAATTCCTAGACCAAAGATACCTTCAGTAGAAAATTGTGTACAATATACTAAATAGGAAGGTGCAACTCCAAAAGTAACTATATCAGCTAAAGAGTCTAGTTCTTTTCCTAATTGTGATTGGACTCCTAAAACTCTAGCAACTCGACCGTCCATACTATCGAGCATCATTCCTATTAAAATAAGAATTGCGGCATTTCTAAATTCTCCTTTAGCTGCAAATCCGATCGATAGAAACCCACAATATAAATTCCCTAGAGTAAAAAGGTTTGGAATACTTTTTCTTATCATACATTCACTTCCTAAAATTGATATAAAAAATAGATATGTTCAAATTCAATAAGTTATATTATAACCCAAAATTTAGTAATAATGGAATCTAATAATTAAGTTCATAAAATGTTTCTAGAATCGACATAAAGTCTTTTGAAAATTGTCGTATTTTGCGCCGATAAAATATGTGAATAGTATTACAATTATATTGCACTACACTAATATTAATAAAAAATATGATAATTGAACTAGGAATTTGGGGGAATTTAATAAAAAATAAATTAAATATTAAAAAAATACTTTTTTTTCTGAAAAATATGTAGTATATTGAAAAAGTAAAAAGTGATTTTTCAGAAAAATAAGTAAATTATAAAATGATAAATCACTAATATATGGAGGTGCTCTAATGAAGCGTAGATTAGCAACAACTGTTTCAAGTTTATTGGTACTAAGTACGGTACTAGCAGCTTGTGGCAAAGACACAGAAAAAACAGCAACTAACTCACAGAAGGATAAGAAGCAAACGTTAAGGTTAACTACAACTACTGAGATTCCTTCAATGGATTCAGCAAAAACTACTGATTCAATGTCATTTGAAGTTTTAGACAATGTAAATGAAGGTTTACTTCGTTTAGGAGAGGGTGACGAAGTAGTAGACGGAGTTGCTAAGAAAGATTCGGTTGAAGTTAGTAAAGATGGTCTAACATATACATTCCATTTACGTGATACACAATGGTCAAATGGTGAGCCTGTAACTGCTAATGATTTCGTTTATGGTTGGCAACGTGCTGTAGATCCAAAAACTGCATCTGAATATTCATTCATTTTATACTATGTGAAAAATGCTGAAGCAATTTTCAATGGTAAAATGCCAAAAGACCAATTAGGTGTGAAAGCACTAGATGATAAAACTTTACAAGTAACGCTAGAACAACCAACTCCTTATTTCTTACAATTAACTACTTTTGGGACATACTTACCAGAAAACCAAAAGTGGGTTGAGTCTAAAGGAAATCAATATGGTTTAGAAGCAAATACTCAATTATACAATGGTCCGTTTACTTTAAGTGAGTGGAAGCATGAGCAAAGCTTTACATTAAAGAAGAATCCAAAATATTGGGACAAGGATTCAGTTAAGTTAGATGAAATTAAATACAATGTAGTTAAAGATACTTCTGCTGCAGTTAACTTATATGAAAACGGCGATATTGATAAAGTAATGCTTGATTCGGAGTATGTTGATAAATATAAAAATGACCCTGAATACAAAACTCAATTAGATGCTCGTTTAGTATTCTTCCGTTTCAATGAAAAACTACCAATCTTTAAAAACGCTAAAGCTCGTAAAGCATTTGATTTAGCTTATGATAAATCAGCTATTACATCTTCAATTTTAAATGATGGTTCTAAACCAGCTTATTGGTTAGTACCTTCTGAGTGGGTAAAAGGACCAGATTCTAAAGACTTCCGTGACCATAACGGCGATTTCAATAAATATAATGTTGAAGAAGCTAAAAAGTTATGGGCTGAAGCTAAGAAAGAACTTGGTAAAGATACATTTGAGTTAAAAATGCTTTCATATGATGATACAACTCGTAAAAAAGCTGCTGAGTATGTAGCTGGTGAGCTTGAGAAGAATTTACCTGGTTTAAAAATTACGGTAGCTCCACAACCGTTTGAAATCAAACTTGATAACGAGAAAAAATTAGACTACGACTTCTCATTCTCAGGTTGGGGTCCGGACTATCCAGATCCAATGACATTCATTGATATGTTCATATCTAACAGTCCATTCAATGAAATGGCATACAACAATCCAAAATATGATGAGCTTGTAGCTGCTGCTAAGAAAGAAGCAGACCCTCAAAAACGTTGGGATGATATGGTAGAAGCTGAAAAAGTAATTATGGATGAGGCTGGTATTTCACCAATTTACCAACGTGGCCGTGCATATTTACAAAAAGATTCAGTTAAAGGGATTATTGCGCACAAATTTGGCGGAGATTTCTCTTACAAGTGGGCATCTAACGAAAAATAATAATTTACACTGTAAAGAGAAGGGACAACCCTTCTCTTTTTTTAGAAATTTAGTTTTAAACTGAAAATTATATTTTCTTTATTAAGTGAATAAGTCTGAAATTAAAAGTGAATGTTAAAAGGTGTCCAGGCGGATCACTTTTTTAGCTAAGTACAGATTAATATTGGACTTGAAAAAAATTAAAATGGAAAAATATGATTTAACTAAAAAGTAGACATATTTGTCCAACTTTAATCATTTATTGAAATTGGGGCTATTATTAATAGTTTTGATTTAATATGCAAAAAAAGACGTCAAAATGTAGTTTTTAATTACAAAAAAGTAAAGATTTATTTAAATTTATTAATTTTTTTGAAAAAAATGTCGATTTTTTGTTGATATTTTCAAAAAAGTATGTAAAATAAGAATTAAGTTAAAGGTTATTAACTATTCGGATAATATAAATTATTTGAATATTTTAATAGTTTTTAAGTCTAATTGTTTAATTTTGGGGAGGCAATCTAATGAAAAAGAAGGTATCGTATTTTCTATCTTTATCTGTTGCTGTGAGCATGCTTTTAACTGCATGTAACTCAGACAAATCAAATGAAGGTAAAAAAGAAACAGCAAAAGCAAAACCACAAGTATTAAACTTACTAGGCGGAGCTGAACTACCAAGTTTAGATTCAAGTACTAGTACAGATGCTGAATCTTTCAACGTTTTAGGTAACATTATGGAAGGTTTAAACACGTTAGGTAAAGATGATGCTGTACAACCAGGTATGGCAGAATCTTTTGATAAATCAGCTGATGGTTTAACTTATACATTCCACTTACGTGATGCTAAATGGTCTAATGGTGACCCTGTAACTGCAGGAGACTTCGTTTACGGATGGAAACGTGCTGCAGATCCTAAAAATGCATCTGAGTATGCATTCATGTTGAATGTATTACAAAACGGTGAAGATGTTACTACTGGTAAAAAACCAGTTGATCAATTAGGAGTTAAAGCTGTTGATGATAAAACTTTAGAAGTTAAATTAGCAAAAGCTATTCCATATTTTGATTCTTTAGTAACGTTCCCAACATTCTTTCCTTTAAATCAAAAATATGTTGAATCTCAAGGTAAAAACTACGGTTTAGAAGCAGCTAATTTAATTTTCAATGGTCCATTCGAATTATCTGAGTGGAAACATGATGAAAGCTACAAGTTAGTTAAAAACCCTGACTACTATGATGCTAAAGACGTAACATTAAAAGAAGTTAACTTTAAAATCGTAAAAGACCCACAAACTGGCGTTAACTTATATGAGTCTGGTGATGTTGACCGTGCTGGTTTAACTGCAGAGTTTGTTGACAAATATAAATCTAGCCCTGACTACGGAACAACTAAAGAGCCAACTGTATTCTTCTTACGTGTAAACGAATCGAAAAATCCAGCTCTTAAAAACGTTAACATCCGTAAAGCTTTAAACGAAGCATTTGACCGTGAAGCAATCACTAGCGTAATCTTAAATAACGGTTCAGTACCTTTATACGGTTTAGCTCCAAGTAACTTCTTAGATGCTAATGGTAAAGACTTCCGTGATGCTTCTGGACAACTTGTAAAATACGATCCAGCTGATGCTAAAACATTATGGGAACAAGGATTAAAAGAAATCGGTAAGAAAGATGTTTCAATCGAATTATTAGGTTCTGATACTGAAACTAACAAAAAAATCAGTGAGTACCTACAAGGTGAATTCACTAAAAACTTACCAGGTTTAAAAATTAACATTAAATCAGTTCCATTTGCACAACAATTAGACTTAAACTCTAAGAAAGATTATGACATCTCATTCGGCGGATGGGGTCCAGACTACAAAGACCCAATGACATACTTCGATATGTGGACTAGTCAAAGCCCATTCAACCAAATGGGATTCTCTAACAAAGAGTATGATAAGTTAATCTCACAAGCTGGTTCTGAGTTCTTATTAGATCCAACTAAACGTTCTGATGCATTCTTACAAGCAGAGAAAATCTTAGTACAAGACAATGCTGCAATTCTTCCAATTTACCAACGTGCTATTGCATACGTTATGAAGCCAAAAGTAACTGGATTAATTGAGCATGCATTCGGACCAGATTACACTTACAAAAACGTTGTAATTAAATAATTAAGAAATGATAAAAGGCTGTTCTAATGTCAGGTCACTGACTTGGACAGCCTTTTTTATATGAAATAATACTTTCACCTGAGTATTTCTTTATTTTGACATATTTTATCTTGCTATGTATTATCATTGTAGTACAAGTTGTTTTTGAGAGGGGGATCCTATTGACAAATATCATACATCAAATATTAGAATTTTTTGCATCATTAGGATATTTAGGAGTAGCATTAGGATTAATGATAGAGGTTATTCCGAGTGAGATTGTTTTAGCATATGCTGGTTATCTTGTAGCCGGAGGGCATATAAATTTTGCAGGTGCCTTGGTAGCAGGTGTAATCGGGGGAACTATTGCACAATTATTTTTATATTGGTTAGGTTATTTTGGTGGTCGACCAATTATTGAAAAATATGGTAAATATATTCTAATTAATAAGCATCATCTTGATTTAGCCGAAAAATGGTTTTCAAAATATGGCGTTGGAGTAGTATTTACGGCTCGCTTTATTCCAGTTGTTAGACATGCCATTTCGATTCCAGCGGGATTAGCAAAGATGCCGATAAGTAAATTTACACTATATACAGTTCTTGCAATCATTCCTTGGTCGATCCTATTTATCAAAATTGGTGAGAAATTAGGTAAAAACTGGGAAACTGCTAAATCTGTTTTAGCTCCATATACCCCAATGCTAATTATTATAGCGATCGCCCTATTTGTTGTATATTTTTTAATGAAAAAATTAGTGGCAAAAGGTAGAAAATAAAATAAATATGATTTGTTTTTCATTATATTACATATAATATGATAAATTTCAATTGGAAGGATGAATTTTATGTATTCTATGTCGTATGATGCATTAAAATCTGATTTATCAAATACTCTTTCAACTGTTCAAAATCAATTGAATACGGAAGATTATTCATTACATACAAAAGAACAATTACAAAGTCAGTTAGAAGTTTATCAATACATTGATGAGTTAAGTGATATGCATTATTTTTATAAAAGCGGATACTGAAAAATAGGTCACTATAAGTGGCCTTTTTCTTTATTTGTGAATAGTATAAATGCTCACTAAAATAGCTACTCCAAGCGTTTGATTATTAGAAAATGGACTTTCTTTTTAATAAAGGTTGAAACATATAAAAATGTTTCGTATGCTATTATTGTGTAGTTTTTGTTTTAGAATTAGAGGTGAATTAAGATGCTAAATTTTTATCTTTCAGATGCACAAGGGAAACTAAATCAAGTCGATGTTATTGAGAAAGGTTGTTGGATCAATGCGATCAATCCAACAGAACAAGAAATTCAATATCTAGTTCAAAAATTAGACTTAGATTTAGATTTTATTAAAGACCCACTTGATGATGAAGAACGTTCAAGGATAGAGGTTGAAGGGGAACACACTCTAATTATTGTTGATATTCCAATTGTAGCTCATGATGATAATGGGCACACAATTTTTGATACAATACCAATCGGGATGATTATTTCATCTCACACGTTTGTAACAATTTGTTTAAGTGAAAATCCGATTTTTGAAAGATTTATTTACCAAAAAGTAAAAGGATTTTTTACGTTTAAAAAGACTAGATTTGCACTTCAACTATTGCATACGACATCATCATATTATTTACGTTATCTTAAACAAATTAATCGCAAAACAAATGAAATTGAAGTCGAATTACATCAATCTACGAGAAACCAAGAATTATTTACAATGCTGAACCTTGAAAAAAGTCTTGTTTATTTTACGACTTCATTAAAATCGAATAAAATCGTCATGCAAAAAATCCTTAAAGGGAATATTTTAAAAATGTATGAAGATGATGAAGATTTATTAGAAGATGTTATTATCGAAAATAAACAGGCTATAGAGATGGCAGAAGTTTATAGTAATATCTTAAGTGGAATGATGAATACATTTGCTTCAGTTATCTCAAATAATTTAAATATTGTAATGAAATTTTTAACTTCTATTACAATTATTTTATCAATTCCAACAATGGTTTCTAGTTTTTATGGGATGAACGTTGATCATATCCCATTAGCAAATATTCCACATGCGTTTCCAATCGTAATAGGTATATCTGCAATATTATCAACTACAATTGCATTAATATTTTGGAAAAAAAGGTACTTTTAACTCACAAAGCCGCCGGTCATTCGGAGGTTTTGTGAGTTTTCATTTTTAAAAGTACATGGGAGAGAGATTATGAGTACGAATTTTTATCATTCGTTTTTACAAATGAATACGATCTTTATTTCGATTGTAGTAGAAGCATTGCCATTTATATTAATTGGTGTGTTTATATCGGGGATCATTCAAATATTTATTACTGAGGAAATGTTATATAAGATAATACCAAAAAATAGATATCTAGCAGTATTTGTAGCTATTTTATTGGGATTTATTTTCCCAGGTTGTGAGTGCGGAATTGTACCAATTGTAAGTAGGTTGATCAAAAAAGGTGTGCCACACTATGTAGCGGTCGCGTTCATGTTAACAGGGCCAATCATTAACCCAATTGTACTGTTTGCAACATTTATTGCATTTGGTAATAATATTGAAATGGTTATTTATCGTGCTGGAGCTGCTATGATCATTGCTTATATAATTGGAATCGTATTATCATATTTAAAAATTGAGAATCCATTAAAACACGATTTAGTTACAATTCCAGTTGATCATACAATTCCTGTTAGGAAAAAATTATGGAGTGTTTGTGTACATGCTATAGAAGAATTTTTCTCTATGGGTAAGTTTTTAATTTTAGGTGCATTTATTGCAGCGTTCGTACAAACATTTATTCCAACTTCAACATTAATGCATATTGGTAATGGACAAGTTGCTAGTATTCTAGTAATGATGGCATTAGCGTTTATTTTATCTCTTTGCTCTGAGGCTGATGCATTCGTAGCATCTTCATTTCAAAGTACGTTTTCTTTAAACTCAATCGTTGCGTTTATGGTTATTGGTCCAATGATCGACATAAAAAATACATTAATGTTATTCCAACATTTCAAAAGTCGATATGTATTCATAATTATTGGATTAGTTATTGTATTAACGTTTTTCACAACATTATTCATTTAAGGGAGAATCAATATGGCAAGAGCATATGTACTATTAGGATTTACCTTCTTTTTAATGCAATTGCATATTAAAGGTACGATCTCAAAATATATTAATATGAAATACTCTTATTTATCTCTTACAGCTGGGATATTATTTGCATTTCTAACTTTAATTCAAGTAATTCATACGTTAAGAACTAGTCATGATGAAGATGAAGTGCATAGCCACGATCACGATCATGATCACGACCATAGCCACCATCACGATCATAGTTGTGATCATACTTGTGTACATGGACATGTTCATAAAGAAGCTAAGGGTTTTAAAAAGTTTTTAAATGGCTTAGTATTCATCTTTCCATTGTTTACCGGTATATTTTTACCAGTTGCAACTTTGGACTCTACGATTGTACAAGCAAAAGGGTTTCATTTCCCTGTTTCAGAACCGGGTAATAATGATCCTTTTATGCAAAGGCAGTATTTAAAGCCTGATTTAAGTATTTACTATGGGCAAGAAGGATATCAAAAATTAATTAAACAAGAATCAAAAGAATATATAAATAAAAAAAGCATTGTCCTAAATGATTATGACTTTCTTAAAGGAATGGAAGTTTTATATGATGAGCCTGGAAAATATTTAGGAAAGCAATTGACCTATAAAGGCTTTATCTATCATGAGAAGGGATTGAAAAAAAATCAGGTTTTCTTATTTAGATTTGGAATTATTCACTGTGTTGCCGATTCTGGTGTATATGGTGTGCTAATTGATTTGCCTAATGGACAAACGTTAAAAAATGATCAATGGATTGAAGCTACTGGTAATATACAACAAATGTACTATCAACCATTTAAAGTAAACATTCCTTATTTAGATGTCACTAATATTAAGGAAATACAACCACCAAAAGATGCGTATGTATACCGTAACAAGTAAAATGAGCCTAAATGGCTCATTTTTTTTTTATTTTTAGGATAAACAACTAACAAAATCTTATAAAAAAAACTATTTTTAAAATTTCATTTACCGAAATGACAGTAAAAATAGAAAAATAATATAAAAAACTTGTTCATATCTAGACATGTACACATTCAATATTTAAATTTCTACGTATGTTATAAATGTACAATAAATAATTATAGAGGTGTTCTTAAATGTGGGGATTTTGTGGTTGCAATCGTAGAAGAGAAGAAAGAGAAGAAGTATCTCCAGTAAGAGATATGAGAGAGTTTGTTGAAGTTCGTAGACCATGTAATGAATGTGATTGTCATAGAAATAATGACAATGACAGAGTAATGAGTGAAAATATGAATAATAGCCATAACAGAAATAGAAACAGAAACATGAATGAAAACAGAAACATGAATGAAAACAGAAACATGAATGAAAACAGAAATATGAATGAAAATAGAAACGAAAACAGAAATATGAATAATAATAGACGTAGTGGATGTAGAAGAAATAGAAATATGAATAACAGTATGGTATCGCCAGCAACAAACTCATTTTGTGAAACTCAATTAGAAGCTGCAAGAAATAGTTGTGTTGTAAATCCGTTCACAGTATTCAATCGTTGCAACAATAATAATAATATGTAATTTATTGAAAAAAGAGCTTTTACACTAATTGAATTATGAACTTTTTTTTGAGGTGTCTTTTACGGCATCTCTTTTTTTACTAATTAAAGTTCTAATAAAATTCATAAATGAGTGTGGATTAAAAATGATGAAGTGTCGAACAATTTAATATTCTAATAACACTCGGCTATATATGAAGAGTAATTAATAGTATTTAATAATTTTTTCATTCTATTTTATAGGGCTTGTACATACGTTTTATTAGAGGTGATTTAATGAGACAATCAATATATATAAAATCTATTAATCTTAAACGTGTAACGGCAAGTGTCTTTGTAGGCATTGTCTTATTATTTTTGTTAGCGAGTTTATTTGTGACATCAATGAAAAATACTAAATCATATTATGTGCATCAATGGTTTGAAAAAATGAGTTATGAAGGATTTATTAAAGCGTTTGAATATGAAAATGGTCATTTTAGGGTAGGTGACGACTCTACTAAAAATGGACAACCTATCGGTAATATACTTTTTTCATTTATTACAAATATTAGACTGTACGATCCAAAAAGTTTATTAGTGCATGAAATATCTAGTATGACAAAATTCGAAAATAATATCCTAGTTGCTGGAGAAGGCATTGATTTTACGAATCTTCCAATAGAATCAAGCTTAACACTTGACGAAATTAACCAAAATCCAACTGTTAAAGATCCAGTTAATGAACCAATTAAAAATCCAACAAACCCACCATCAAAAACTACAAATGGAAAAGATGTCTTTTTTATTTACCACACACATAGCTGGGAATCATTTTTACCTTTAATCCCGGGTGCAAAGTCGCCAAATCAAGCTTCTTCTCCAAAAGTAAATGTAAGCTTATTAGGTGATCGATTGAAAAAGAATTTAGAAGCAAATGGAATCGGTGCGATTGATGATAAAACAAATATTGGAGCCGAATTAACGAAAAGAAATTGGAATTGGGGAAGTTCATATAAAATGTCTAGACTGGTTGTACAAGATGCGCTTTCTCAAGATCAAGATCTAAATTATCTTATTGACATACATCGTGATGATCAAAGAAAAAATGTGACAACTACTGAGATTAATGGGCAAAAATACGCAAAGCTATACTTTATCGTTGGAGTAGAAAACAAAAATTATAGAAAGAACTTAGCGTTAGCTAAAGATTTAAATAGTGAAATTATGAAATTTAACAAAGGTTTAACAAGAGGGATATTTAGTAAAAACTATAAACAAGGAAATGGCGTTTATAACCAAGATTTATCACCACACTCAATATTAATCGAAGTAGGAGGGGTCGATAATACATTACCAGAACTTTATAGAACAATTGACTTGCTCTCAGATATCTTAAGTAAATACTATTGGGATCATCAATAACATAGTTAAAAGATAAAAAGAAGACCACGAAAAGAAAAAACTTTTCATGGTCTTTCTTTTTTCCTTATTCCATAAAACTCCTATCCCAAGCCTCATTTAAACTCTCTTTCATAACCATCAGTAAATTGTAAACAATAGATAGTAAGAAATTTGTTAAAACCTTAAGATGGAGGATTAGAAATGAAAAGAGGATTTATTATCGTACTATTATTGTGCTTAATAGCGACATCAAAACCGGTAAATGCAATTGCGGTACAAAATGAAGTATTAGAAGATGCAGTGTTATCAATTCTTTTTCCTAGTATAAATAACCGCTTATATAAAATGTTCGGTCCAGGAGAACAATATAATTGTGCGACAATAACAAATATAAAAAAGAAATATAATGGTACATATGTCTTCGGGGCAACAATTCAATTAATTGCATATAAACAAGATCAACAACCACCTTATACTCTTGTTAAATTTAATTTCTCAAACGATGACGGTGAATGGAGTATTCGCTCTGTTTCGAAAGAACCAATTCAAACAAAAACTACATCTTTATGTAGGCCTCCTGTTTAACATTATTTTTTAGGTTGATCATGCGAAAAGTTGGTAAAAAATGTAAAAAAATATTAGGTAAAAAGAATTAAATTTATCATTTTTGATGATAAATTTAGTATAAAGTGTGATATGATAAAGAAAAAAATTAAAGGTGGCAATATCGTTGGCGGGAATTGATTCAATAAAGGAGATTATCTATATTTATGGTGATAACCATAATCATTGCTTTATAACTTCAGGCATAAATTATAAAGAGTTTGTTCAAGGACTTCCTTTTCCTCTTCAAAACATCCTTTTGCTAAAACACGATATTCAATGGTCCGAATTTAATTTAAATTCCTCTTTTTATTATGTTGAAAGAGAATATATCAATCAATTTATATTAGAACATAGCGAACATGATGACCTATGTTGGATCGATTTTGAAGAATTAGCAGATTTAGATGAGCTAGAGCCTAAAGAAATTGCAGAATTACTGTATCTTGCTCACAAAAAAGAACCATTACAAAAACCTTTTATACCAAGATTAAACAATTCTTTTGCATATATGAATATAAGTGATGGAATGTATCAAAAGGTTTATTATAAACGAACTAATGACTTTATCTTTATGCTTTGTAATGTCATTTCTTATAAAATTACACAACTTCAGAGAAGAAGTTTAAATATATTTAATCGTTCAAAACAAATTAATCCAATCAATATTAAATTAATGTTGACATTATATCCTTTAATGGAAGATGGATTAATAATTGATCTAAGTGAAAGAGTTGAAAATAGAAAAGTAATCGAAATCCCTATTTTCCGAGTTGATTTTTATTCTGGTGTAGATGAAATTTTAGAAAATGTCGAAGAGTATCGTGACCTTACAAATCATATTGCAAATTTAACTTATTCAAAGAAAGATGACGAATGGTCTGTCGTTCAAGTTTAAAGGAATTGATTGTCTTTCTGAAAAGAAAATTTAAAATTGGAAGATGATGAACTAAGAGTAAGTGAAATGTTTGCGGAGAATTAAAATGGACCTTTAAGGTTCTTTCAGTGTGTAGATAGAGTACAAAATCTGAAAGGACCTTAAAGGTCTTTTTTTGCTTTTTTCAATCTATTCTTAAAGAATTGCACTTAAGACAATTAATAAATTATAGAAAATAGTTACAATTACCGAAAATAATCCAAATCCAATTGCTGTATATCCTAAAGTGGAATGACCTTTAGTTACTGAGTATATTCCAAGTGCAATTCCAACAATTCCAAATAAAACAGGCATTAAAAATAACGAAAATAGTGAAAAAAATAGAGCTACGTATCCAATTACAATTCCAGAGGCATGCGATTTATCTGAAGTTGTTTCCGAATAAAACACATTCCTTGTGGGATAAAACTCTGCACCATATTCTTCGTTTTGATCCTTTGGTAAATTGTGATTACGTTTATGTTCTTTATGCTTTTTATGACGATACATTTCATTACACTCCTTTCTTTTAATGCCTTATCTTTAGTATGTAACTTTAAATTCCATTGATAAGTAGAAAGTATTAGTAATTTTGAATGATATGATTGAAGAATTTTGAATTTTTAAAAATGAATAATTTGTAAAATTGTGCTATAATTTTGATTATAATGAAGTGCAATTGGAGATGATCGAATGAGTCAAGTTAAGTCAGATTTAGAAATCGCTTTTGAATCAGAAATGAAGAAAATAAACGAAATTGCAGATAATTTAAATCTTTTTGATGAAGAAGTTGAAAACTATGGGCATTATAAAGCTAAATTGTCATTATCAATTTTAGACCGATTAAACGAAAATGAAGATGGTAAATTAATCTTAGTTACTTCAATAAATCCAACTCCTGCTGGTGAAGGGAAATCAACGGTCACTGTTGGACTTGCACAAGCTTTCTACAAAATTGGCAAAAATGCAATCGTAGCATTGCGTGAACCTTCTTTAGGGCCAACAATGGGAGTAAAAGGCGGTGCAACTGGAGGAGGCTATTCTCAAGTTTTACCGATGGATGATATTAACTTGCATTTTAACGGTGATATTCATGCCATTACTACAACGAATAATGCTTTAGCAGCATTTATTGATAATCATATTCATCAAGGAAATGAACTTGAAATTGATGTGCGTAGAATTACTTGGAAGAGAGTAGTCGATTTAAATGATCGTGCATTAAGAAATGTCGTTGTAGGTTTAGGTGGACCATCTGGTGGGGTCCCAAGAGAAGATGGGTTTGATATAACGGTTGCTTCTGAAATAATGGCAGTTCTTTGTTTAGCGACATCAATTCAGGACTTAAAAGAAAGACTTAAACGAATTGTTGTTGCTTATACTATACATAAAACTCCAGTAACTGTTGGAGATTTAAAAGTGGAAGGTGCACTAGCATTATTACTTAAAGACGCAATTAAACCAAATCTTGTTCAAACGATTGAACACACTCCTGCAATTATTCATGGTGGCCCATTTGCAAATATTGCTCATGGTTGTAACAGTGTTATTGCAACTAAAATGGCGCTGAAATTAGGGGAATATGTTGTAACGGAAGCTGGTTTTGGTGCAGATTTAGGAGCAGAAAAATTCTTAAATATCAAAACTAGAGCTTTAGGTGTTACTCCTGATGCAGTCGTAATAGTTGCTACAATTAGAGCATTAAAAATGCATGGTGGCGTAAATAAAAATGAATTGACTAATGAAAACGCTTTAGCAGTTAAAGATGGAATTCAAAATCTTGAAAAGCATGTGGAAACAGTTCGCAAATTCAATGTACCTGTTGTTGTAGCAATTAATAAATTTATTTCTGACTCAGAAGAAGAAATAAGTGTATTAAAACAGTGGGGACAAGATAACGGCATTAAGATCGTTTTAACAGAAGTTTGGGAACATGGTGGTAAAGGTGGCGTTGAGCTAGCTGAATCTCTTGTTAGTATGTTAAAAGATCCTAAAGAAAAGTTTAATTATTTATATGAATTATCTGATTCAATTGAAAATAAAATAGAAAAAATTGCAAAAGAAGTTTATGGTGCAGACGGAGTGAATATTTCTCCAAAAGCAAAAAAACAAATTTTGGAATTTAATGAGAATGGTTGGGGCGACCTGCCAATTTGTATGGCAAAATCTCAATATTCTTTATCAGACCAACCAAGTTTAGTTGGAAGACCTTCTGGTTTTAAAGTGGAAATAAGAGAACTAAAAGCATCAATTGGTGCAGGTTTTATTGTTGCACTAACAGGTAACGTAATGACAATGCCAGGTTTACCAAAAAAACCAGCTGCATTAAATATGGACGTAGATGAATTAGGTCGTCCAAAAGGATTGTTTTAATTAACTTAATAATTCATACTGAAAAAAACATACTCGCATTTGATGCGAGTTTTTTCAGTATAAGGTATTGTTTAAAAAAATACATCATAATAGGGGAGATGCTCATTTGATCAAGTTAGCTAAGTATTTAAAAGCATTTAGTACAAGTATAATTTTAGCTATATTATTCTTATTTGGTCAGGCCATGTGTGATTTGAACTTACCTAACTATATGTCTGAAATTGTAAACAATGGTATTCAGCAAAATGGTATATTGCATGTTGCTCCAGATGCAATTAGTCAAAAAGGTATGAAACTAATGACTACTTTTATGACAGATAAGGAAAAAGAAATTATATTTAAAAATTATGATTTAAAATCCGCAAATGATAAAAATTCAAAAGGAAAAAAATACATAAGTATTTACAAAAAGGCAGATCAGAGCATATACGTAAAGAAAAAATTGAATAAGAATGTAGAAAAACAACTGGATCAATCATTTGGTGCTTCTACTTGGACGTTATTTAATATTATCCAAGAAGAAGCTACTGGAAAAGTAAGTCATGCACAAACTAGTAGTAAGCCTAGTTCAAATAAGATAAATCTAGCAAAACTATATGAGTTGCAACCAATGTTTGATAAACTTCCCAAAAATTCGATACTAAATGCCCATAATAAAGCTATTTCATCGGATAAAACCTTACTAACACAAAGTGGTATTATGATGACGAAAGCATTTTATACTGAACTAGGCGTTAATTTACATAAACTAGGAAGTTTATATATCATAAAAATAGGATTCATTATGATTGCGATTGCTTTACTTGGAGGAATAGCAACAGTCTTAGTCAGCTTCTTGTCCTCAAGAATTGCCTCTGGTGTCGCTAGGAATTTACGTAAAGATGTATTCAAAAAAATTGAAAGCTTTTCAAACAATGAATTTGATAAATTTTCCACGGCATCACTGATTACAAGATGTACAAATGATGTAATGCAAATTCAAACTCTTTTAATGATGGGGATCCGAATGCTTTGTTATGCACCAATTATGGGAATTGGTGGAATCATAATGGCTATTAATAAATCTGCTTCGATGAGCTGGATCATTGCATTAGCCGTTATCGTTCTACTTTCTTTAATTATGGTAATCATGACAGTTGCGATTCCAAAGTTTAAATTAATTCAAAAGCTAATAGATAAGTTAAACCTCGTTTCAAGAGAAAATTTAACGGGATTGATGGTCATTAGAGCTTTTGGAAATGCTTCACATGAAAAAACAAGATTCCAAGAGGTAAACAGTGAATTAACGAAAACGAATTTATTTGTTAATCGTATCATGACAATAATGATGCCTTCAATGATGTTGATTATGAATGGCTCATCGCTATTAATCATCTGGGTTGGTGCTCACCAAATTGCTAAATCTAATATGCAGGTTGGCGATATGATCGCATTTATGCAATATGCAATGCAAATCATTACAGCATTTTTAATGATTTCAATCATGTTTATCCTTGTCCCTAGAGCTGCTGTTTCTGCTGCTCGTATTTCAGAAGTATTGTCTACTAATGTATCGATTATCGATCCAGCGCTTCATAAAAACTTTGAAGCAGTTAAAAAAGGATTTATTGAATTTAAAAATGTTTGTTTCCGTTATGAAGGTGCTGAAAATGATGTACTAAACAATATTTCATTTGTTGCAAAGCCAGGACAAACAACTGCTATTATTGGTCCGACAGGTTCGGGAAAATCAACAATTGCAAATTTAATATTACGTTTTTATGATGTTACCAAAGGGGAAGTCTTAGTTGATGGTGTAGATCTAAGGGAAGTAAAGCAAAAGGATTTACGCACTAAAATAGGGTATGTACCTCAAAAAGGACTTTTACTAACAGGGACAATTGCTTCTAATTTAAAATACGGAAATAAAAATATTTCTGATGAAGAAATGGAAAGAGTAGCACAAATCGCTCAGGCTAGTGAATTTATCTCTCAAAAAGAAGGGGATTTTAATGCTGAAATTTCTCAAGGTGGAGATAATGTTTCAGGTGGTCAAAAACAAAGAATTTCGATCGCTCGGGCTTTAGCAAGGAAACCCGAAATACTTATTTTTGACGATAGTTTCTCTGCGCTTGACTTTAAGACGGATTTTACGCTGAGAAAAGCGTTAAATGAAGAGATCGAATCAACTACGATGATCATAATTGCCCAACGTGTAAATACGATTATGAATGCAGAGCATATTGTTGTATTAGATAATGGTAGGATTGTAGGTCAAGGTACTCATAAAGAACTTCTGAAAAATTGCCCTGAATACTTAGAAATTGCTTCATCGCAGTTATCCAAGGAGGAATTAGCATGAGCAATTCTAATAAAAATACTATTCAAAATCGGGGCGGTGGTCGCGGGCCCGGTCAAATGTTTGGAAGAAATATCCCAATGGCGCCAGGTCAAAAGGCGAAAGATTTTAAAGGTTCGATGTCAAAATTGATGAGCTATTTAGGAGCGCACAAAAAGACAATCATTTTTGTCTTTATTCTAGCAATTATTTCAACTGTTTTTACAATACTAGGGCCAAAAATTCTTGGTAAAGCGACTGATGAAATTTTTTCTGGTGTCATGAAACAAATTAGCGGTAGCGGAAAAATTAATTTTGGAAAAATAAGTGTAATTGGTTTATGGTTAATCGGTTTATATTTATTAAGCTCACTTTTTGCATATCTTCAAGGCTACGTAATGAGTGGGGTTACGATGAAGGTAACTTTTAAACTCCGAAGTGATATAAATGATAAGATTCATAAATTACCTTTAAGCTATTTTGATCAAACAAGTCACGGTGAAATTCTTTCTAGAATAACGAATGATGTTGATACAATTAATCAAACATTAAACCAAAGTTTAACACAAATAATTACATCGATTACCTCGATTATTGGTATAACAATCATGATGATTTCGATCAGCTGGCAACTCACTTTAGTTGCGCTATGCATATTACCTCTTTCAATGGTATTTGTCATGATGATTGTTAAAAAATCTCAAAAACATTTTATTAACCAGCAAAGATATTTAGGGAAAGTAAATGGACATGTAGAAGAAATGTTAGGTAATCATGTTTTAGTAAAAGCATTTAGTGGTGAAGATGAATCTACAAGAGCTTTTAGTGAGTATAATGATGAGTTATATAAATCAGCATGGAGAGCGAATTTTCTATCGGGACTGATGATTCCAATCACAACTTTTATTGGAAACATTGGCTATGTTGCGATTTGTATATTAGGTGGATATTTTACTGCAAATGGATCAATGACTGTTGGAGGTATTCAAGCTTTCATTCAGTATGTTCGTTCATTTACACAGCCAATTTCACAAATCGCTAATATTTCAAATATACTTCAACAAACAGCAGCTGCTGCAGAAAGAGTATTTGAATTTTTAGAAGAGAAAGAAGAAGTACCTGAAGTAACAAATGCACGATCAATTAATCATATTGAAATGACAAGTGATGTTTGCTTCAATCATGTAGCTTTTGGTTATACACCTGAAAAAATGATTATTCATGATTTTAATTTAGTCGTTAAGCCCGGCCAAAAAATTGCAATTGTGGGGCCAACTGGAGCTGGTAAATCAACAATTGTAAATTTAATAATGAGGTTTTACGATGTTAATAGTGGGGAAATCACAATCGGTGGACAGAACATAAAGAATTTTAAAAGGGATGAACTTAGATCATTATTTGGAATGGTTTTACAAGATACTTGGTTATTTAATGGTACAATAGCAGATAATATCCGCTTTGGAAGGCTTAATGCAACGGATGAAGAAGTAAGAAATGCCTCTATTTCTGCTCAATCTGATCACTTTATTAGAGCTTTACCTGATGGATACAATATGATACTAAACGAAGAAGTGAATAATATATCCCAAGGTCAAAAGCAACTGATTACGATTGCTCGTGCAATATTGGCAGATCCTCAAATATTAATTTTAGATGAAGCAACAAGTAGTGTTGATACGAGAACTGAAGCACTCATTCAAAAAGCAATGGACAATTTAATGGTAGGAAGAACAAGTTTTGTGATTGCGCATCGTCTATCGACTATTCGAAATGCAGATTTAATTCTTTGTATGAAGGATGGCGATATTATTGAACAAGGTTCGCATGAGGAATTAATGGAAAAAGAAGGTTTCTACGCAAATCTTTATAATAGCCAATTTGAGATAATAAAATAAAAATTGATCCGATAAAATTGAATCAAAATGATTTTATCGGATTATTTTTTGTGTGGTTCGTTTATTATGATAAATAATAGGAAATACGAACTTAGGAATCTAATGATTAAAGGAGTTAAGATAATGTTTGATCCGACCGCTTTTGATAATATGAAGGTTATAATTGAAGGCCTCTTATATGACAAAGATTTAGATGGAGAATATGAAATCACTGATCGAAATGACTTTGTTAATCTTTCCAAAATGGATCGATTATTCTCAATTCGATATAAAAAATTAAACAAGTCGACTAAGACAACAAGTTGCACATTTTCAATGAGTACATCAGCTAGTGATTTATATAATGAATTAATTAATGGTAATACTGAAGTAGGATGTTATATTGAAATTGAATTTTCCTTTCCTAATCCATTAGAAATCGAAATCATTCAAAGAAGTCTACTTTTATTTCAAAATAAGACAAATGAGCAATTCACTCCATTTTATAACATTAAACATTCTATTTTAGATAAAAATATTATTGAATCGTCAGTAAACATAAAATTTCAAAATAAAATGACGGAAGATGACTTCGATCTAATAGAAGAATTGGTACATATTACAGAAATAATGTTACAATGGTACGATGAGCAAATATTAAAGGAGATTTAAATGGAATATTTTCAATTAGCAGAACAAACAATTTTAAAAATAAAAGCAAATAATATTACGAAATGGACAGCAGTTCAAGAGGAAGCAATCCCAGCGATTTTAGATGGGAACGATGTCATAGCGCAATCTCCGACAGGTACTGGTAAGACTCTTGCATATGTTTTACCTTTAATTAACAAAGTAGATGAAATGGAAGAAAATCCTCAAATTATTATTATGGCTCCAACTCGTGAACTTGTAATGCAAATTTTTCAGGTTGTTCAAGACTATACACAAAATACAAATATAAAAGTGGCTTCAATTGTTGGTGGAGCTGATATAAAACGTCAGATTGAAAAATTAAAACAGAAGCCTAAAATTATCGTTGGTTCACCAGGGCGAATTTCACAATTAATTAAACAGAAAAAATTAAAAATGCATTGTGTTAAGACAATTGTTTTTGATGAAGTAGATGAATTATTAAAAACGGATGATCAAAAAGATTTACCGCAAATTGTCAAAGCAACGATGAAAGATCGCCAACTAGTATTTTTATCAGCAACAATTACACCTGGAGCAATGCAATTTGCAAAGGAAACAAGTTCAAATCTAAAAGAAATTTCGATTGAACAAAGCTTGGAAGGAAATATAATTCATGGTTTTATTCCATGTGAAGAAAGAGAGAAGTTAGAATTACTTAGAAGAATTGCTTCTGTTCAAAATATGAAAGCAATCGTATTTAGTAATGATCCATTTAAACTTGAAGGATACGCTTCTAAATTAAATTTTAGAGGAATTAAAACAGCGGTATTGCATTCAAAACTAGGGAAAATGGAAAGAAGTCGAGTTTTAAAAGATCTTCAAATCGGTAAAACTACTTTACTATTTTCAACTGACGTAGCAGCACGAGGAATCGATTTACAAGAGTTACCATATGTTATAACACTTGATGTACCAGAAAAAGTTGAACAATATACTCATCGAAGTGGCCGTGTAGGAAGAATGGGTAATCAAGGTACTGTCATAAACTTGGTAACACCTCGAGAGAAAAAGAATTTATTTAGCTTAAGAGGAACACAAAAAATGTTTTTTGAACATTTAACGGTTTCACACGGTGAAATACAAAAAGTCGAAATGAAAGAAAATCAACTAAACGAAAATCAGCCAAAAGAAAAAAGATCGAAACCAGTTTCAAATCAAAATAAAAAACCTGTTTCAAGTAAAAATAAACCGATGAAAAAAATTAAAAAATAATAAAAACTTCAGCCGAATGGCTGAAGTTTTTTACAGTGTCGAATTTTAGAAAGGTCAATAGGGAAAACCGAAATTAAATGAACATTTATTTAATGATGAGATTATTATTTTTTGGATGATCTATTAATGGTTTTTAATGTTAATATCTTTGAGCAATTTCAAGATTCCAATAAGACAACTAATGATTTTTTTCAGAAGTTAAAAATATAATGAGCTAATTTTTAGAAAAACAAATTCAATTGATTAGTTTAAATAAAGTTTGTTATTAATTGACCTACAAGATGATGAATATACAGGTAGGTTATTCTAAGTAAAGGCTATTTGATTAGGGTTTATTACAGACTTTTTTTAATGGATATGTTTGATTGGAACGGAGGGATGCTCGACTCCTATGGGATTAGCGGGAAGGCTAAAGAATCCCGCCCCATGGAAAGCGAGCATCTTGTAGTGGAAATCAACAACACTCAACTCCTTTTACGAAAATTTGATAATTTAATTGACAAGGTTGTTTTTCAACAGCATAAAAACTTCAGCCGAATGGCTGAAGTTTTTTATTTTATTAATCTTGATCCATAGCTAGTACTAATCCCATAGCTGAAACTTCCAAATCTAACTTAATAATCTGGAAAACTGGATGACTTTGCTCTATATTCTTATTTTGAAGATCTTGTTTTACTTCACCATATAATGCTGCTGACAAAATCCTACTTTTCTCATAAAAAGGTTTTTCTTTATTATCTTCAATCGTGGAAGCAGTTAGGTTAATAAAACGATCTAAATATAATTTTAAAGACTCATATACAAAATTGGTATCTCTAGTTAAACCATAATGGCCGAAGCAAATAGCATCCGGGTTATACTCTTGAATTTTTATTGATGAACTTAACGTTGCATCGTATGAAAATTGATTAGGCGATGTCGATGGTAAAATAAACGTACCGATTTCTTTTTGAAGCTGTGGATAATAAATACCTAATGTATCTCCTGTATACATAAATTTACTAGAAGAATCGAAAATTGAAATATGATGATTAGCATGACCTGGAGTATGCAAAAATGTTAATTTACGATTTTTACCAATAACAAGTTCCTCACCATCAGCTACCTGATAAATTTTAGTAGAGTCAATTGGAAGAATTGGGTTAAATAAACGATCAAAATCATCACCATAAACTTGTTTTGCACTCGCAATTAATTTTGTCGGATCTTCTAAATGCCTAGCTCCTTTTGGATGGACAAAAAGAGTTGTTTTAGGACATTTTTCCATTAGTAAGCCAGCGCCACCTGAATGATCTAAATGAATATGTGTTACGATAATATTTTTAATTCTGTCTAATGAAATTTGTAGCTCTTTTAATCCCTGTAATAAATATTCGTGGGAAGGACTAGCGCTTGTTTCAATGATAGTAATATCTTCATCTAAAATAATATAGCTACCCGTTCGTTCCTGAAACGATAAATCGAATAAATCAATTAAATATGTATTAAATCCTAAATCATGCATACTCTTACCTCCGTTCTATTGTTAAAAGGTGAAGAAATTAGTTTAATTAAACTATAATTTAAATACTAATAGGTTTGAAGGTTTTTTTCAAAAAATAGTAATTAGAATAGACTTTTTGATGGAAAATAATTACTATTAACATTATAAGGAAGTAGGAGGAATGTGAAATGAGTATTTATGATTTTGAAGTAAAAGATAGCAAGGGCGAAGATGTATCACTTTCAAAATATAAAGATAAAGTGATAATTGTTGTAAATACTGCAAGTGCATGTGGATATACTCCTCAATATAAAGATTTACAAGCATTATATGAAGAATATAAAGAAGAAGGATTAGTAATTCTTGGTTTTCCATGCAATCAATTTATGAATCAGGAACCAGGTTCAAATGAAGAAATTCAAAGTTTTTGTGAATTAAATTTTGGAGTAACATTCCCTGTTTTCGGAAAAATTGATGTAAATGGTGAGAAAGCAGATCCATTATTTAAATATTTAAGCTCGGAAGCTCCTGGTATTATGGGGTTAAAATCAATAAAATGGAATTTTACTAAATTTATTATTAATAAAAATGGTGAAGTCATTGAACGATTTGCTCCTCAAACAAATCCTCAAGAGATGAGATCGACAATTGAGAAATTATTGAAAGCTTAAGAACCTTTTTTAATATTGAATGGTTTTCGACCATATCAAAACGCTTGTGTTTATCGCACATCTGCAAGATTTGCTGCACGAAAAGACAAGCGTTTTGATTGGTTAATATTTCAACTTTTTTAAAACTTCGTCATTGGACATTAAGGACGAGTTTCGTACAATTAATCAGGACAAACAAGATGAAAGATGCAAGATTGGAAATCACCTGCTCGTTTTGCAATTTTTTTATTGGGGCCATTAAATTCGAGTGGTAAGGGAATTCCGTTTTCCATTAATTCGTTTCCATAAAAAGTGAGATTCGTAGTGTTTAGTAAATATTTCTTATTTGGATTTAAACCTGTCAGTTTTAGAGTCTGGTACTTCCTTGGATTTGGACTTGCTAATATTTTGTACCAACCTATAATGGCTTCATTTTTGTTTTTACTTATTACCATCCAAGCTACTTCGTTTTCCTTAAAAGGATCAAGTAACCGATAAAAATCTCCTTTCATAATTAATGATCGGTGATGTTTGTAAAATTGTATTTGCGATTTAATTTCTGATTTTTCTTTTTCAGTAAGTATTAAAGGATTTAATTCATAACCAAATGTTCCAAAGAATGCGACATTGGCTCTAATTGATAATGGGGTATTACGAAATGTTTGATGATTAGGTGATGCTGATACATGTGATCCGATGCTAGAGATTGGATAGGGTAGTGAGGTACCGTATTGAATTTTTAATCGTTCAATTGGATCTGTATTATCGCTAGCCCATGCTTGGGGTGCATAAAACAATAAACCAGGATCAAATCGACCACCGCCGCCAGCACATGATTCAAATAACACATTTGGAAAATCACTTACTAGTCGTTCATATAATTCATACACACCTAAAATATACCGATGATAAAATTCATCTTGCTGATCATTAGCTAACTTCATAGAATAAGCCTCAGTAATATTTCGATTCATATCCCATTTTATATAGTCTAAATTTGTATTTTTTATAACATCTGACATTTTTTTATAAATGTGATCGACAACATCCTTTCTCGAGAAATCTAATACTAATTGATGCCTTCCTAAAGAAACTTGTCGATTAGGTGTATGAATAATCCAATCAGGATGATTTTTAAATAAGTTACTATTTTGACTAACCATTTCGGGCTCAAACCAAAGACCAAACTTTAAACCCAACTCTTTAATTTTATTAGCAAAACTTTCTATCCCTTTAGGGAATTTTTCAGTATTTGAATACCAATCGCCTAGAGAGCTAGTAGCATTATTTCTTTTACCAAACCATCCATCATCTAATACAAATAATTCAATCCCAAGCTTTTTTGCTTCTTTTGCGATTTGAAGTAAGGATTTTTCATTAAAGTTGAAATAAGTTGCTTCCCAATTGTTTATTAATATAGGTCGCTCATTATTTTTCCAATTACCACGAATTAGGTTATTTCGATATAAATCGTGATAAGTTTGACTCATTCCGTTCATACCTTGATCAGAATACACCATCACTACTTCAGGAGATTGAAAATGTTCGTTTTCAGATAATTTCCAAGTGAAACGAAACGGATTTATTCCCAACGTAATTCGAGTCATGTCGTAATGATCAACTTCAGCTTGAGCAATAAAATTTGAGCTATAAACTAAATTAAAACCAAATACTTCACCATGATTTTCTGTAGTCTCTTTTCTTCTAAAGGCAAGAAATGGGTTATGTTGATGTGAACTTGAGCCACGTAAACTCGAAATGCCCTGTGTACCCATTACTAACTGTCGTTCCATTATATGTCTCTCTCTAGACCATGCACCACTTAGTTGAATCATAATAAAATCATGGTCAGGAAAATCAATCGATGTGCTCATAAATCGCTCTAAATAAAATGGTTCAATTCCTTGGTTACAAATATATGCACTTCTAGTAATAACAGATAAATCTTTAAATATTGTATAGGAAATTACAAGCACTGCTTTAAGAGTCGAGTCTTCTAGGACAATCTGAATTGTTTCTGCATCTTCATCATTTTCTGTATAAGTGGCAGGTAAACCTTGTAAAATGGGTTTCCCTTTTGTAATTGTATAATATTGATAGATAAAGTTAGTAATATGGCTACCGTTTAACTGACGAATACTTAATGCCGGTTCTCGATAGTCAGAAGTGCCATATACGGGATATTCCTGTCTGATCGTTTCAAGACTAATCGATCGATCAGCATAGTAATAAGAAGTATATGTTGTTGAAGAATTGTCATTTTGGATATGCGTAAAATTTGAATGAATGTCAATCGCTTTTCCAAAATACAAAGACCCAAGGTGACCATTTTTCATGACATAAAATACATAACTAATTCTTCCGTTTGTTAGATGAAACTTTTTTTGTTCGTCATCCACAAAAATCAGCATGATTGCACCTCTAGTACATGATTTAATTACTTCTAAAAACTTTTTATACTATTAAAGAAATTAGCTTAATCAAATATTTATGCACAATATAAAATTAATATTTTTTACTTATTGAAATTAATAAGGAAATTTTAGTCAAATTTTCATCTGATTTTCAGAAAAGAATTTTAATATTAATTGAGCATCTAATTACGCGTCTATTAAACGAAATCTTTAACATTTAATCAATAGAACTGAGAAAAAGGTTGGAAGGATCGAACTAAGGAGGGGGATTTTAATCAGTAATCCAAAAACTAAATATATACAAAGTGGTGTAATAAATATGAAATTATTTAAAAAATTAAGCCAGGAAAATAAACATTTAATAATTGCAACAATCTTAATGATCATTTATGTTTCTCCACTTTTCATACTAGGAGAAAATGCTCATATAAGAGTACATGATAATTTAGATTCAAATATTGCATGGTATAAAACACTTAAAAACTCAGGGCAATTATTTGGTAAATTAAATTCTACAATCCCGCAGATCATTGATGGATTACCAAGAAATGCTTATGGAACGGAATTTAGTGGTATACAGTGGCTAAATAATCTCTTTCCGCCAATGCTAGCTTATTCAATAGGTCAGACAATTACCAGAATTTTTGCGTTTCTTGGGATGTATCTCCTGTTAAAAAAGCATTTTATAACATCAAAAGAAAATTACCTAATTAGAGTATGGGTCTCACTTGCATTTGCGCTAACACCATTTTGGCCATCTGGAATGCTAAGTACATTAGGGATGCCACTAGCTCTATGGGCGTTTCTAAATATAAGAACTGGAAAATATTCCTGGAAAGACTGGATGACTCTTATATTATTACCCTTTTATTCTAGTTTTGTATTAGGATTCTTTTTCTTTTTAGTATTTATGGGATTGCTTTGGTTAAGAGATGTATTTGTAAAAAAGAAAATCAATCCAGTATTCTTTTTAAGTATTTTATTAATGACTTTAATGTATTTAGCAATTGAATATCGCCTTGTATTCTCACTCGTCATTCCATCTGAACCAACAAGTAGAAATGAATTTTTAAGCTCTACATTGGGCTTTTGGCATACGATACGATTAGTGTTTAAGAATTATTTTTTAGGACATACCCATGTTTTAACACTTCACACGCTAGTCATTGTACCATTATCTTTTATTGTATTCTGGACTTTAAGAAATAAAAAAAGAGATAGTATTGAAAAAAGATTTCTATACTTATTTATTCTTAATTTTTTATTATCCGTTTGGTACGCCTTTTGGTTTTATAAAGGATGGAAGCCAGTAAAAGAACAATTTCAACTGTTAAATACGTTTAATTTTGCTAGATTTCATTTTTTAAGACCTTTAATAATCTATTTAATGTTTGCTGTCGGAGCCTATCTTCTTTGGTTAAAGGGAAAAGGCTGGCAAAAGTTTGTGAAAATTTGTTTAGTCGTTCAAGTATTTGTCATGTTTTGTGCGAATGATGAAATTGTATATCGTGTAGCGGGGAAACCATCATTTAAACAATTTTATGCTGTAAATCAATTTAATGAAATCTCAAAATATATTGGAAAACCTAAAAATAGCTATCGGGTTGCAAGTATAGGCATTCACCCTGCAATTGCTCAATATAACGGTTTTTACACGCTCGATACTTATAATAATTTTTATTCGTTAAAGTATAAGCACCAATTTAGAAAAATAATTGCACCTGAACTTAAAAAAAGCCCCTTACTTGAAAATTACTTCGATCATTGGGGGGGAAGATGCTATCTATTTGTAGCTGAACTAGGTAAAAATTATGAATTTAAAAAAGACTCAAACGTTAAAATCCATCATTTACAACTAAATATTAACGAATTTAAAAAGTTGGGTGGGGAATATATTTTTGCGGCTGTCCCAATTGAAAATGCTAGTAGTAATGGACTTTTATTGAAGAAAGTATTTAATAATAAAAATTCTGCATGGCGTATATATCTTTACGAGGTAAATAACGACTGAAATGGATGTGATGATAAATGAAAACACCTTTATTGACGATAGTTGTCCCTTGTTACAATGAGCAGGAAGTTTTTGAGGAAACAACAAGACAACTTACTTACTTAATTGAAGAATTAATAGATGATTCTCTTATCTCTGATTATAGTAAAATCCTGTTTGTTGATGATGGAAGTAAAGATCGAACATGGGAACTAATAGAAAATGAAAGTAATGAAAATGAATATGTTAGAGGATTAAAGCTTGCAAAAAATGTAGGGCATCAAAACGCACTCATAGCTGGGCTTGAAATTGCAAACAAGCATTCCGATTGTGTAGTTTCAATTGATGCGGATTTACAAGATGATATTAATGTAATACGTAAATTTGTAGAAAAGTATTTAGAGGGATTTGATATTGTTTATGGCGTACGAGACAGTAGAGAAACAGATACTTTCTTTAAGCGTTCAACAGCACTTGGGTTTTATCGATTCATGGGGAAAATAGGGATTAATCTAGTTCCTAATCATGCTGATTTCCGATTAATGAGCAAGAGGGCATTAGATGAATTATTCAAATATAAAGAAACAAATTTATTCTTAAGAGGACTAGTACCTCTTGTAGGTTTTCCTTCAACTAATGTTTATTACGATCGAAAAGAAAGGTTTGCGGGTGAATCAAAATATCCATTAAAAAAGATGCTATCCTTTGCGTTTGACGGGATCACTTCATTTAGTATAGCTCCGATTAGATTTGTCTCGCTGCTGGGGTTTTTATCCATCTTATTTAGTTTAATAGCAGGTGGCTATGCAATCGTTCAACATATATTAGGGAATACGGTTAGTGGATGGCCATCATTAATGGTATCAATTTGGTTTGTTGGTGGAGTTCAATTATTGGGTATTGGAATGATCGGTGAGTATATTGGAAAGATTTATCACGAAGTTAAAAATCGACCAAGATATGCTATTGAAACAGATTTATATACAATGATCGAATCTGAACTCGTAAATAAGGGGCAAAGATGAATAAGACATTTTTCCGTTTTATTGTAGTAGGAATTGCAAATACAATTGTAGGATTATCATTCATTTATTTACTACTTCATTTATTTGGTTTATCTTATTGGATTTCAACATTTATTGGAAATTCTTTAGGAGCATGTATTAGTTACATTTTAAATCGGAATTTTACGTTTAAAAGTGAAGGCTCCGTAAAAAAAAGTATCCCAATGTTTATCATAGTCATTTTAACCTGTTATTTTATAGCATTTAATCTTGGAGCTAAAATAATTGATTACATTTTAAATTTACAGGATTTTATATCTCTAAATTTTAAAAATGACTTAGCTGTTTTAATAAGTTCTGGGTTATATACGGTTTTAAATTATTTTGGTCAAAAATTACTTGTTTTTAAAAATAAAAATATGACTAAAAAACAACTTGAAAACGAAAGAATGTGATCAATATGAATATTTTAGTACTTGGCGGAGCTGGTTATATAGGATCACACGCAGTATACATGCTGATTGAAAATGGCTTAAATGTGATAATTGTTGATAATTTGCAGACGGGAAATATAGGAGCGATACATTCAGACGCCATTTTTTATCATGGGGATATTCGTGATAAAGAATTTTTAAAGTCAGTTTTTCGAAATGAAAAGATAGATGGTGTATTACATTTTGCAGCAAATAGTCTAGTTGGAGAATCAATGGAAAAACCGTTGGAGTATTTTAGCAATAATGTATTTGGCACACATGTTTTATTAGAAGTAATGAATGAGTTTAATGTTAAATATATCGTATTTTCATCTTCTGCTGCTGTATATGGTGAACCTAAAATCGTACCGATCTCAGAAGATTTCAATACAGATCCAACGAACACATATGGTGAAACAAAATTAATGATGGAAAAGATGATGAAATGGAGTAGTTTAGCATATGGTTTAAATTATGTTTCGCTAAGATACTTTAATGTAGCTGGGGCAAAAAGTTCAGCTGAAATTGGAGAAGATCATTCTCCTGAGACGCATTTAATTCCATTAATTTTACAAGTTGCTTTAAATCAAAGAAAAGAGATTACTATTTTTGGGGATGATTATGATACCCCAGACGGGACTTGTATTAGAGACTATATTCATGTTGAAGATTTAGTGAATGCTCATTTACTAGCACTTAATTACCTTTTTAATGGTGGAGAAAGTGATATTTTTAATCTTGGAAATAATAAGGGGTATTCAGTTTTACAAATCGTTGAAGCAGTTCGTCGAATAACTAAGCATCCAATACCATATAAATTCGGTTCTAGAAGAGAAGGAGATCCAAGTGTTTTAATTGCTTCTTCAGAGAAAGCCAAAAAAGTTTTAGGATGGAAAGTAATGAATGAAGACATCGATTTGATTATTAAGGATGCTTGGAAATGGCATAAAACAAACCCTAATGGATTTAAGAACAAATATACTACTCAATATAATTAGATTTTTAATTTAATATAAAATTATAATTGATAGAATTTCAACAAACTGAAACCTTCACCCCAAGTGAAGGTTTCACGCTGTTGAAAAACAACCTTATCAATTAA